>NZ_ATNI01000017.1:0-9644 GCF_000511705.1 Thermus sp. NMX2.A1 | reverse complement strand
AAACCCCGGCAAACCTTGACAAGGAGGAGGCTTTTGCTAAACTAAGGCTTGCGCGTAAGGCGCACCCTGCCGGGATGGTGGAACTGGTAGACACGCCATCTTGAGGGGGTGGTGCCCGCAAGGGCGTGCGGGTTCAAGTCCCGCTCCCGGCACCAAAGAGGCCCTGCGGGGCCTTTTTCCTTTATGCGGCTTCTCCTAGAGCGCACCCTCAAGACCCTCGAGGACACCCAGGCCCTGGCCCGGGAAGCCCTGGCCCTTTTCCCCCCGGGGGCCCTGGTGGTCCTGGAGGGTCCCTTGGGTGCGGGCAAGACCACCTTCGTCCGCTTTCTGGCCGAGGCCTTGGGCTTTAAGGGAAGGGTGACCAGCCCCAGCTACACCCTCATCCACACCTACCCCACCCCGGAAGGCCCCTTGGTCCACGCCGACCTCTACCGCCTGAAGGACCAAAGAGCCCTTCTACCCCAGCTGGAGGCGGCCCGGGAGGAAGCCCGCCTCCTCCTGGCGGAGTGGGGGGACCCTGGCCTCCTCGAGGCCGATTTCCTCCTGCGCCTCAGCCCCCAGGGTGAGGTGCGCCGGGCGGAGCTATGGCAGCTCCACCCCGGCCAGGAGGAGGGCATCCAGCAAGGCCTCCCGCCCGGCCCGCCCGGCGAATAGGGCCACCACCTTGCCCTCGGCATCCACCACGAAGGTCCAGGGCTGGCCCAGGACCTTGAAGCGGTTGGCCACCTCGTGGGGCTTGTCCCTGTCCGAGGCCAGCAAGGGAATGAACCGGGGAAAGGCCTTCATGTACTCCAGCACCACCTCCTTGGTGTCCTTGGGCTCCCGGCTGATCACGTAGAAGGGCACCCGGGTTTCCTCCGCCACCCGGTGAAGCCCCGGGAACTCCGCCTTGCACACGGGGCACCAGCTGGCCCAGAAGACGATGACCGCAGGCTTCTTCATGGTGGCGGGGGTGACGAGGTTACCCTTGGGATCCAGAAGGGCGAAGTCGGGCAGGCGCTGGCCCGGCTGCACCGCAAGGACCACACCCAAAAGCAGAAGGAACCCCATCCATCGCCTTAGCATGCTTCCATTGTTTACCCTAGCAGGGACGGGTATGTAAACCACCTCACCTTGGCCGCCGCAAGCGCTTAAGGTCGTGGTCGGGCCAGATGCCGTCCGCCACCAGGTGGAGCCACTGGGAAAGGTAGTAGCCCAAAAGGGCCAAACCCCAGACCTCCCAGGGCCAGGAGGGAAGCTTAAAGGAAAACCCCATCCCCAGGTATTTGGCAAGCCCCTGGGCCAGGTACCCCAAGGCCAAAAGAAGCCCCGCCAGGTAACCCAGGCGGGTCAAGGGCCCCAGCACCCAGGTATGGGAAAGCCCCCGGTGGCGGAAAAGCCAGCCGTAAGGACGCCAGAAAAGGCCCAAAAGGCCCCAGCGGCGCTGGGACCGCGTGCCCTTCTCCGCCAGATCCAGGTCGGGGGAAAGGAGGAAGGTGCCCGCCAGATAGGCCAGGGTAAAGGCCAAGCCCCGGGGGTCCTCCGGGGAGCCCCCGTAGGCCAGGAAGACCACCGCTCCCCCGCCTAAGACCGTCAGGTTTATGGCCTCGTGCACCCGCCCCGAGGGCATAGGGCCATGTTACCGGAGGAGGGAACCCCGCCCTCCTCAAAGGGCGGGCAGGGGGAAGCGCTCCCCCGCCGAGAGGACGTCCACCTTGAGCCCCTTCACCCCCCGGCCCGTGTACTCCGCCCCCCCGGCGTCCACCAGGGTCACCCCTCCCATCCAGACCTCTCCCAGGCCCTTTAGGAGGCGAAGAGCGGTGTTCTCCAGAAGGCCTAAGCCCACCAGGTCGGGATTGTCGGCCACCAGGCGCGAGAGAGCCAGGAACCGCCCCCGTTCCTCCACCCGGGGGAGGAAGACCAGACCTCGCAAGAGGGCCAGGCCCAAGGCGGCCTTAACCTCCCCCTCCAGGGAGTAAAAGGCAGCCTCCCCCAGAAGGCCCGCCGCCTCCCCCAAGGCCACCACCCCACCCCCCTGGCGGTGGACTTCCAAAAGGGCCTGGAGAAGGAGGCTTCCCCGGATGAGATCCAAAAACTCCGGCAGCCCCTCGGCAGCTAGAAGCACCAGGGGGCTCGCCGCCACCGCCTGGGCTATCTCGGGGTCAAAGGCCTCCTCCCGCCGCCTGAGGTAGAGGACCCTTCCCCGCCTCAGGCCCAGGCTCCGGTAAGCGAGCCGCCAGGCCTCCGCCAGGTCCCGCAAAGGATAGGGCACGAGGAAAAGGGCCTCCCCCCTGGCCTCCTCCAGGAGCCTGGCCTCCACCGGGCGCAAGGCCCCCCGAAGGGGATCGGCGGTCAGCAAGGCGAAAAAGCCCTGACGCATACCTGACCTCCTATACCTTTAGGGTAATCCCCTCCTCATGAAAGGAAAAGGGTGGTGTGGTAGACTTAAGGGCGTGGCCGCGATGGTATCCCCCCCGGGGGCGCTCTCCAAGGATAAAAAGAGGGCCATCCTCGAGGCCACCTTGGAAATCCTCCGGGAGATGGGGCTTTCCGGGCTCAAAATGGAGGAGGTGGCCCGGCGGGCGGAGGTGGGTAAGGGTACCATCTACCTCTACTTCCGCGACAAGAAGGACCTCCTGAAAAACCTGGTGGAGGAACGCACCTGGGCCTTTTACCGGGAGGTGGAGGAGGTGGTGCGCCAAAAGGCGCCCTTTTTTGTGCGCCTCGAGGGCCTCCTGAAGAAGCGTCTGGCCTGGATCGCCGAGTGGCGGGGCCTGTGGGCGGCGGTAGCCCGGGAGGCCATGGAGGACCCCACCCCCTGGCTCAAGGGGCTCCACCAGCACTACCTGGACCTCCTGGAGGAGCTGGTGCGAAGCGGCCAGGAAGAAGGGGCCGTGCGCCCCGAGCTTTCCCCCAGGGCCACCGCCCACGTGATCGCAGCCTTGGGGTGCACCCCCCAGCTGGAGGTGGAGGCTTATTTGGAGCACCTCATGGAGGTGCTCCGGAAAGGAGTCGCGCCGTGAAAGAGTTCCGTCCCGGCGACAAGGTGGTCTTGCCCCCTTACGGGGTCGGCGTGGTGGCGGGCATAGCCCAGCGAAGCGTGAGCGGCATCAGCCGGGCCTACTACCAGGTGGACTTTCCCGGTTCCCGCTCCAAGGCCTACGTACCCGTGGAGGCTCCCCAAAGCGTGGGCATGCGCAAGGCCCTTGCCCCGGAGGAGGTGCCGGTCATCCTTGACCTCCTGAAGAACGGACGCATGCCCCTGCCCAAACAGTGGGCCGCCCGGCACCGCAAGACCAGCGAGATCCTGGCGGATGGAAACCCCTACCGCATCGCCCAGATGGCCGGGCAGCTCAGGGCCTGGGAGCTGGAACGGGGCCTACCGGACCTGGACCGCCAGGCCCTCAGGCGGGCCATCTACCTCCTGGCGGAGGAGGTTTCCCAGACCCTGGAGATCACCGTGCAGGAGGCCAAGCGTCTCTTCGAAGAGGCCTGGGGCGAAGAACTGAACTGAAGGCCCTTGGGCTAACCAAGGCCCCGGGGTTCCGGGGTCTTTTTCCATCCCACCCCGGATTCCTCAACCGCCAAGAACGGGCTTAAAGCAGCAGGCTCCAGGTTTTCTTCTCCATCTCTAGGATGCGGGCCAGGTAATGCTCCAGGACCCCCGGATCCAGCCCCTCCACCTGGCCCTGGGCCATGACCTCCAGGTCGAAGAGCACCGCCTGGAACTCGGGGGCCGACCAGTGCTCGGCAAGCTCCTGCCAGGGTCCATCCCCCTCCACGTGGGCGTTCCAGGCCTCCAGGAATAGGCGGTTCAGGAAGTAGAAGAATACCAGGCGGTAAGGGTAGGGAAACCCCTCCATCTCCTGGAGCAGGGCGATGTACTCCTGCCGCACCGGGTGAACCGGTTCCCTGGGATCCGCCCCCTGGGAAAGAAGCCAGTCCAGCTCCTCCACCGTGGCCATGAGGGCCTGGACCAAAGGAGCCCGGTGGGGATGGGGGGCCTCCTTAAGAAGCCCCACCTGAAAGCGGTACAGGGCTTCCACGAAGGGGAAATCCTGCTTAAGCCAGAAACTGAACCGCTCCTCGTCCCAGCGGAGGGGCAAGGACTTGATCTCCTCCAAGGCATCCGGGCAACAACCAAAAAGCTCCCTAAATAACTCCATACCCTCCCCCCAGAATTCCGTGCCGGGCATAACCGGCATGCCGCAGGGCCTCCACCACCTTCTTGGCCTGGGCCTCGTCCTCCGCCAGGCCGAAGAAGGCGCTCCCCGAGCCGGACATTAAAACGCCCCTCAAACCCAAGGCCTTAAGCCGGGCCTTCACCTCCTTCAGCTCCGGATGAAGGCGGAAGGCAGGGCCCTCGAGGCTATTCCAATAGGGTGGCTCCTCCCCTTTCTCCAGGGCCTCGAGGATCTCCGAAACCGGAAGCTCGGGCCCGAAATCGTGAGGCTTCACCTCCCCATACACCCTGGGGGTGGGAAGGCGCAGGCCCAAGGAGAAGACCACCACCGGCAAGGGGGAAAGGGAAAGGGGCCTGAGCCTCTCCCCCACCCCCCGGGCCTCCGCCACCCCTCCCTGGAGGAAGAAGGGCACATCGGCCCCCAGGGAAAGGGCCAAGGAGGATAGGTCCACCTCCGCCGGATAGAGCTCCTTGAGGCCCAGAAGCACCTGGGCGGCATCCGAACTCCCCCCGCCAAGACCCGCCCCCTCGGGCAGGGCTTTTTCCAGGACGATCCGCACCCCCCCGGGCCAGCCCGCCGCCTCCAGGTAGGCCGCCGCCGCCCGGTAGGCCAGGTTCCTTTTCCCGTACCGCCCGCGGAACTCGATCCCCTCGGGGATGGGCTCCAGGAAAAGCCGGTCCCCGAAGGATAGGCTGGCGAAGAGGGTGTGGAGCTCGTGGTAGCCATCCGGCCTCCTCCCCAGGAGGGAGAGGCCCAGGTTCACCTTGGCCACCGCTAGGCGCTCCATACCCTCGCCAAAGCCTCCGCCAGGGGCAGGTCCTCGGGGTAGGTGATCTTGAAGGCGGCCCTCTCCCCCTCCACCAGGGCCACGGGATAGCCCAGGGCCCTCACCAGCTGGGCGTCGTCGGTGGCGGAAAGCCCCCGCTTCCTGGCGTAGGCGTGAGCCTCCCGCAAGAGGGCGGTGAAGAAGCCCTGGGGGGTCTGGACCAGGCGCAGGGCCTCCCGGGGCACCACCTCCCCATACCCCTCCCCTTCCGGCCGGATGAGGGTGTCGGGAAGGGGCAGAACCGGCACCGCCGCCCCCGTGGCGCGGGTGGCCTCGAGGACCCGCCCCACCAGCCTCCGGCTCACGAAGGGCCGGGCCACGTCGTGAACCAGGACCATAGGGAGGCTTGCCGCCTCCAGGAGGCGGGAAACCGACTCCTGCCGGGTTCTGCCCCCCTCTAAAAAGGTGGCGCGAAGCCCCTTGGGGACGGGAGCTCCGGGGGGCAGGGCCACCAGGACCTCCGCCGCCTCCTTGAAGGCCTCCACGGCCCACTCCAGGAGGGTCTTCCCCCCCACCCGCAGGAAGGCCTTGGGCCCAAGGCCCAGCCGCTCCCGTTCCCGGCGCCGGGGATCAGGACGGACACCATCCGGTGTTCGCTTGTCAGCGAAGCACCCACGATTCCCATGGTAGCATGGGCCCCATGAGCCTTTGGGAAGCCCTTCTCTTAGGGGTGGTGGAGGGGCTCACGGAGTTCCTGCCCGTTTCCTCCACCGGCCACCTGACCCTCCTCTTCCACCTCCTGGGCCTGCCCATCCAAGAGGATCCCTTCCTCAAGACCTTCCTCATCGCCATCCAGCTTGGGGCCATCCTGGCCATCCTCCTCCTTTACGGAAGGCGCTTCGCCGTGGACCGGGCCCTCTGGCTCAGGATCGGGGCGGCCTTCCTGCCCACCGCGGCCATGGGCTTCCTCCTCTACCCCCTCATCAAGGGGAAGATCCTGGGAAACGACGGCATCGTGGTCTTCTTTCTGTTCTCCGTGGGCTTGGTCCTCCTCCTGGCCGACCGCCTGGCGGAACGGGCCCGCTATGGGGATGTCCTGGAGCTTCCCCTAGCCCGGGTAGCCCTAATCGGGCTCTTCCAGGGCCTGGCGGCCCTCTTCCCCGGCACCAGCCGGAGCGGGGCCACCATCCTGGGAGGCCTCCTCCTGGGCTTGAGGCGCAAGGCAGCGGCGGAGTTCAGCTTCCTCCTGGCCCTTCCCACCATGCTGGCCGCCGTGGGCTACGACCTCCTGAAAAGCGCTCCCGCGGTACCCGAAGGGGGCTGGAACCTTCTTGGGATGGGCTTCCTCGCCGCCTTGGTCACCGCCCTCCTCACCGTGCGCTGGATGCTTTCCTTCGTGGAGCGCCACGGCTTCAGGCCCTTCGCCTATTACCGCATGGCCCTGGCCTTGGTCTACGCCTACTTCTTCCTACGCTAGGGCCAGAACCCTATCCAGGGTTTCCAGGAACTCTTGGTAGGCCTCCCTCCGGGCTCCTTCCCCCATGAGGCCGAGCCGCAAAACCTGCCCCCGGGTGGGCCCGATTCCCCCGGCCACCGCCACCCCCTGGGCGTAAAGGGCCCTAACCAGGCGGTCCGCCTCCATCCCCTCAGGGGGGCGCACCACCAGCACCGTGGGCAGGGGGCTGGCCTTGGGATAGGGGCGGAAACCCCGCTCCCTTAGCTCCCCAAGCAGCCAGGCGTAGACCTCCTTCGCCCTTCGTTCCCGGGCCTCCACCCCCTCCTCCAGAACCAGGTTGAGGGCCTCCAGCAGGGCGTAGTGCAGGAGGACCGGGGTGGTGTGGTGGTAGCCGCCCCGCTCCCAGTGCTCCGCCACCCGGGCGAGGTCCAGGTACCAGCCCCGCCTGCCGGTGAAGGCCCTGCGGGCCTCGAGGCTCACGGCAATGGGGGCCAGGCCCGGGGGAGCGGAGAGGCACTTCTGGCTGCCCGTGAAGGCGTAGTCCACCCCCATCTCCCGCATGGAGAAGGGAAGCATCCCCAGGGTGGTGACGGCATCCAGGAAGAAAAGGGCCCCGGCCTCCTTGGCCAGGGCCCCGATCTCCCGGGCCGGGTTCAGCACCCCGGTGGAGGTCTCCCCGTGGACCAGGGCCACCATGCGGTAGCGCCTCACCTTTAGGGCCTTGGCCACCGCTTCCGGGTCCACGGGCTCGCCCGGAGGGAACTCCAAAACCGCGGGTTCCAGGCCGTGCACCTGGGCCATCTCCGCCACCCTCTGGGAGAAGGCCCCGTTCACCAGCACCAGGACCGGGCCCCGGTCCAGGTTGGCGAGGCCGGCCTCCATGCCCAGGCTTCCCGAGCCCGCCAAAGCCGCCAGCAGGGCGCCTTCCCCGGGGTCAAAGAGCCGGGCAAGCCTCTCCTGTATGGCTCGGTTCACCGCCAGCACCTCGGGGTCCAGGTGGCCCCGCATGGGACGGAGAAGAACCTTTTGCACGCGCTCGGGGATGGGGGTGGGTCCAGGGGTCAGAAGCAGCATCTTGCCTCCTCTACTCCCGCCGGAAGCGGGCATAAGAAAAGCCCCCGCGGCGATACCGGGGGGGCCCTTCCCGAAGGAAGGGGCCCCCTACCGGATAGCTCGCAGGAGCCTCATTGAGGCCCACTTTAGCCCAAGGCCCCTTTCCTTGTAAAGTGCTACCTGGATGAAGGACTACTACGCCATCCTGGGGGTGGGCCGGGAGGCCACCCAGGAGGAGATCAAAAAGGCCTACCGCAAACTGGCCCTCCAGTACCACCCCGACCGCAACCCCGGGGACAAGGAGGCGGAGGAGCGCTTCAAGGAGATCAACGAGGCCTATGCGGTTCTCTCCGACCCCGAGAAGCGGGCCCAGTACGACCGGGGGCTTTTAGGGGCGCCGGAGTTCCGCACCGAGGACCTCTTTGACCTCTTCGCCCAGGTCTTCGGCTTCCGCACGGGGCGCACCGCCCCAAGAGGGGAGGACCTCGAGGCCCAGGTGGAAGTGGACCTGGAAGACCTCCTCACCGGCAAGGAGGTGGAGGTCGCCTACGCCCGCTTGGTGCCCTGCGAAGCCTGCCAAGGCCAAGGGGGCAGGAGGGTGGTCTGCCCCACCTGCGGGGGTAGGGGGGTGGTGGAAACCTATCGTCAGGGTCTTTTTGGCGGGTTCCTGACCCGCTCCACCTGCCCCCACTGCAAGGGGCAAGGCCACCTCCTGGCGGAAACCTGCCCGGTATGCCGGGGCCGGGGCCGGGTGGCGCGGGAGGAACGGGCCCGGGTACGAATCCCCCCGGGCATGGACGAGAACCACCTCCTGCGGGTGCCGGGCTACGGCAACCTGGGACCCGGCGGGCCCGGGGACCTGTACGTGCGCTTGAAGATCCGCCCCCACCCCCACCTGGAGCGGGAAGGCCCCCACCTGGTCTACCGCTTGAAGATCGGCTTGGCCCAGGCGGCCCTGGGTACCCGGGTGGAGGTGCCCGGGCTTTCGGGCCCCATCCCCTTGGAGATTCCCCCGGGCACCGGGCACGGGGAGGTGTTTGAGCTTCCCGGAGAAGGCCTTCCCTACCCTGGGGGCCGGGGAGCCTTAAGGGTGGTGGTGGAGCTTTCCGTGCCCAAAAACCTTAGCCCCAAGGCCAAGGAACTCCTCAGGGCCTACGCCAAGGAGGTGGGGGAGGAAGTGGCTCCCGAAGGCTTCTTTGAAAGGCTACGGGGGTTCTTCCGCAAGTAGGTCCTTCGTGGTATAGTGAGGCATTCCGGGTCGCTATAGGGTGGCCCCTCGGGTCTAAAGCAACCCCTAAGGCCCCGGATACGAGCCCAAGGGCTCGGAAGCGAAGGAGCAGTATGCAGAAGGGTCGGGTCAAGTGGTTCAACGCGGAGAAGGGCTACGGCTTCATTGAGCGCGAGGGCGACACCGATGTGTTCGTCCACTTCAGCGCCATCAACGCCAAGGGGTTCCGCACCCTGAACGAGGGCGACATCGTCACCTTTGACGTGGAGCCGGGCAAGAACGGCAAGGGCCCCCAGGCGGTGAACGTCACCGTGGTGGAGCCGGCCCGCAGGTAAAGGGCAACCCGGACCGCCGTGGGGAAGACCCACGGCGGCTTCCTTTTGGGGAAGCTATCACCCCTTTCTCAGACCCCAGCCGGTAGCATGGGAGGGATGCGGACCCTTAACCTGAGCCTACGTCCAGTGCTTCCAGAGGACGCTCCCCTCCTGCATCAGCTCTTCCTGCGAAGCCCCGGGTACTTCGCCCTGATCGGTATGGAACCCCCGGCCCTCGAGGACGTGGCCCGGGACCTTTCCACCCTGGAGAAGGACGAGCGCCGCCGGGCCTTCCTCCTCTTCCAGGAAGCGGAGGCGGTGGGCTACCTGGACTACAAGCTCCGCTATCCCGAGCCCGAGGACGCCACCCTAAGCCTCCTCCTCATCCGGGAAGACCGCCAGGGGCAGGGCCTGGGACGAAGGGCCCTGGAGCACCTCCTAAACCACCTGACGGGGGCCGAGCGGCTTTATGCGGTGGTCTACGGCAACAACGCCCGGGCCAAGGCCTTCTTCCAGGCCCAGGGTTTCCGCCACGTGAAGGACGGGGGCCCCACCCTGAGCTGGTACGTGCGGGAACTATAACCCATCACCCCACCCGGGCGAGAGCCCAGGTGGGGTGCACCCGAATCGTGACGACTCCCCAGACTAAAGTCCGGGGCTTCTC
>NZ_ATNI01000016.1:0-1611 GCF_000511705.1 Thermus sp. NMX2.A1 | reverse complement strand
CCCCAAGTCTTCCGATACTTTCTCCCCAAGTCTTCCGATAGGGGAGGGGGCCAACACCCCAAGTCTTCCGATACCGCCCGCCTCCGAAGAAAACCGCTTGTGGAGGGCGAAACCTGGCGCTTCCCCTTCCCGCCTCCCCAAGTCTTCCGATAGGCCTCACCCCTCAGCCGGGGAGCATCTTGCGGAAGCGTTCCAGCCAACCTTCCAGCCGGTCCTGGGCCAAAGCCTCCTTCAGCTCCTCTACCACCTGTCTGGGCTCGAGGGCACCGGACTCCATGAGGCGGCTCAGGTCCTCCAGCTCCCCCACGGAGATGCGGGAGCGGAGGACGAGCTGGGCCACCTGGAGGGCCCGGCGGATCTGGGCCTCCCGGGGCATCTCCGCCCACTCCCTGGCGGCCTCCTCTTCCAGCCTCCGGGCCTCCGCCTCCTCCTGGGCCGCCTGCCGCTTGGCCGGGCGCCTCGTCCGGGTGGGGCGCTCGTACTTCCCGGTCTCGTCCCGGATCACGTCCACCAGGAGGCCCAGGCGGTTCTTGGGCCGGTAGCCCGCCTCGAGGATGGCCCGGTAGCGCTCCAGCCGCTCCTTGATGTGCCCCAGGGAGTAGCGCCGCGCCAGGGAGTAGGCGGAGGTGAAGGAGAGCCCCTCGGCCATGAGGAGGTTCACCGCCTCGGCGTCGGGGATCCCGCCCGCCTCCTCGCCGAAGACGTAGACGATGGTCTGGTTCTTCCCCCGGCCCACGTACTCCACGGAGCGGAGGTAGCGGCGCTCTATGAGTTCTCTGTGGGCGGGCTCGAGGGTGCGGCGCACCTTGTCGGGCCGCTTGTGGACGATCTTGCAGGCGGCGGCCCACTCCATGAGGCCCACCTCCAGCCGGGCCAGGGGCTCCTCCCGCTCGGGGGAGAGGCGCTGGGCGTCCAGGAGGCGGTAGAGGGCCCGGCTCAGGGGGCGCTTGAGGCTCGCCATGAACTCGATGTCTATGGGTTTGGTGTAGCGGTTCTGCAGGGAGCGGACGATCTCCTTGGCCAGAGTGATGCGGATGACGCTGGAGCGGTCCAGGCTCCCTTCCTTGCCGCTCGTGAACTCCAGCTTGTCAATATAGCGGAAGGAGACGCTCTGCCAGCGTCCGTCGGCCCGCCAGGCCTCGGAGAGGACGTAGGTGGCGGTGGTGAGGCGGAGGAGGCTCTCTTTTAGGGCCCGGTAGTAGTACCCCGAGGTGTCGAAGCCCATGAGCTTGAGGATCTGGTAGGCCGTGGTGGTGAAGGTGCCGTCGGGGGGGCTTCCCGCGTTGAGGTAGAGGGCGATGAGGGCCAGGGAGACCTCGTTATCCAGGCCGTGGGGCACGCCCCCCACGTTCGGGTTGGCGTAGCAGGCGAGCTTTACCGGTTTGCCCAGGACCTCAAACTCCTCCTCCCAGGAGGCGTACCCCTCGGGGATCCTTTCCTGGATGGAGATGAGGCCGAGCCGGGCCACGTTGGCCTCGTCAAAGTGCCGGGGCTCCTTGGCGAGCTCCAGCTCAAAGAGGGGCGGGGTGGCGTCCTGCTTGCGCTTGCGGGCCATCTGCAGGCCATTTTACCCGGGAAGCTCGGCAAAGGACGGGGCACCCCCCTCGTAGC
>NZ_ATNI01000015.1:0-21242 GCF_000511705.1 Thermus sp. NMX2.A1 | reverse complement strand
GACATAACTCTTGACACGACCACCTGATGCCTGTTAAGGCTTTCTAAGCCACCCTCCTTAGAACCGGGGGTGGAGAGGGAGGTGACCCCGCTATGCGAAAGGGCTTGCTTTCTCTGGCTGTCCTTTTTCTGGCCGCATGTGCTCCTCAGGTGACGACCAAGGTAGACTCGGGACTTTCACCGGATAATCCCTATGCCACCTATACGGGTCCTAGGGCAAAGGTCGTGGTTGCCTCGTTTTCGTGCAAAGCGGAGAAGTGTGGACCCGGTGTGGATTCTTCTCAGGTTGGTGCGGCTGTTTTGGGTAAGCTGTTTGGAATAGAGGTTTCAACGAGCCGAGGAGACGTGGGAGCTGGGATTTCTGATATGCTCACCACGGCGCTGATTAACACCAATCATTTTATCGTGTATGAACGGTCCGTCCTCGAGCAACTACAGAAAGAAGCAGGTATAGGCAACCAAGTTCAGCAACTTCAGGGCGCGGAAATCCTGATTACTGGAACCATCACCGCTTTTGAGCCCGATGCTAGTGGTACACGGGGTGGGGGTGGTGGACTCTTGGGGGGTTTATTAGGTGCGGTGGCGGGCGGCCAGAAGAAGGCCTATGTAGCCGTGGATTTCCGAGCGGTTGATGTTCGCACGGGGGCCGTGGTGGCCGCTTTCCGCGTGGAAGGGGAGGCTTCCGATACCGACTTTGGCGGCCTGCTCGGCGCCCTGGTACCCGGGGCTGCCCTGGGCGGGGCCCTAAGCCAGTATCAAAAGACCCCCATGGGTAAGGCCCTTGCGGTCATGGTGAGCAAAGCGGTGGAGGAGCTCATCCGGCGCATACCCCCCTCCTACTTTAAGTACGGTCCGGACGGCCAGCCCCTGCCCCAAAAGGGCTAGGAAGACCCATCTTCGCGGGGATGGCGGCCACCCTTGGCCGCCATCTCCCTTCTTGACAACGGGAACAGGCCGGAGCATCCTGTATACAGGATGCAGACGCTAGGCTTTCGCCGGCCCAACCAGGTGCGGGAGGCCGTGTACCGGCACCTCAAGGACCTTCTCCTCTCCGGGCGGTTCGCCCCTGGGGAAAGGCTTTCCGAGCCCCTCTTGGCCCAGGAGCTCGGGGTTTCCCGCACCCCCGTGCGGGAAGCCCTCATGCGCCTTGCCGAGGAGGGCTTGGTGGAGCTGGTGCCGGGCCGGGGGGCCAGGGTGCGGATCTTCAGCCCGGAGGAGGTGGAGGAGGTCTACGGGGTGCGGGCCCTTCTGGAAGGGGAGGCGGCACGGGAGGCAGCCCTTAGGGCCACCCCTTGGGAGCTTGCCGACCTCGAGGCCCGCCTTAAAGCCATTGACGAAGCTCCCCCTGAGGACTACCCCGAGCAGATGCGCCGGGACTTGGAGTTCCACCGGGCCTTGGTGCGGCTTTCCGGGAACAAGACCCTCTACCGCCTCTACGAGGACCTCCTTTCCAGCCTGGCCCTGGTCCGGAGCACCCTGCCCACCCTTTCCCAGGAGGAGGCCACCCGCAAGGAGCACCAGGCCATCCTCGAGGCCCTGAGGAGGCGGGACCCCGAAGGGGCTAAGAGGGCGGTGGAGGCCCACGTGTACCGGTTCCGCGACCTGGTGGTGGCCAGGCTTAGGAAAGGAGGGGTATGAACCTGGATTTGTTCTATCGGCAGGCGGTGCTTTCCGTGGCCGGGAACCCCAAGGTGGAGGCCCTCATCAAGACCCGGGCCAGGAGCCTGGTGCGGCGCTATGTGGCGGGGGAGACCTTGGAAGAAGCCCTCTTGGTAGCGGAAAGACTCGAGGCCCAGGGGGTCCACGCCATCTTGGACCTCCTGGGAGAAATGGTGAGAAGCGGGGAGGAGGCCCACGCTTTCCAGAAGGGGATCCTGGAGCTCATCCGGGCGGTGGCCGGGCGCCCCTGGCCCAAATACGTGTCCTTAAAGCTTACCCAGCTTGGGCTGGACCTCTCCGAGGCCCTGGCTTTAGAACTTCTTCGGGAAATCCTTAAGGAGGCGGAGCCCAAGGGGGTCTTCGTGCGGATAGACATGGAGGACTCTCCCCGGGTGGAGGCCACCCTGCGCATCTACAAGGCCTTGCGGGAGGAGGGCTTCAGCGGGGTGGGGGTGGTTTTGCAAAGCTACCTGTTCCGCACGGAAAAGGACTTCTGGGAACTACTCCCTTACCGGCCCAACCTGCGCCTGGTGAAGGGAGCCTACCGGGAGCCCAAGGAGGTGGCCTTCCAGGATAAGCGCCTCATCGACGCCGAGTTTTTGCACCTGGGGAAGCTAGCCCTGAAGGAAGGGCTTTACGTGGCCTTCGCCACCCACGATCCCAGGCTCATCGCTGAGGTAAAGCGGTACATCGGGGCCATGGGCATCCCCAAGGACCGCTTTGAGTTCCAGCTCCTCTACGGGGTGCGCCCCGAGGAACAAAGGCGCCTGGCGGAGGAGGGGTACACCGTGCGGGCCTACGTGCCCTACGGCACCCACTGGTACCCCTACCTAAGCCGGCGCATCGCCGAACGGCCCGAAAACCTGTTTTTAGTGTTGCGAAGCCTCTTGGGGGGCTAAAAGGAGGTGTGGCATGACGGTGGAACCTTTTCGCAACCAACCCATAGAGACCTTTCAGACGGAGGAGGCCAAGCGGGAGATGCGGGAGGCCTTAAGGCGGGTTAGGGCCGAGTTTGGCCGCCATTATGGCCTCTACATCGATGGGGCCTGGGTGGATACCCAGGAGAAGATCCAGTCCCTAAACCCCTCGGCCCCCAGCGAGGTGGTGGGGAGTACCGCCAAGGCGGGGGTGGCCGAGGCGGAGGCGGCCTTGGAGGCTGCCTGGCGGGCCTTTAAAACCTGGAAGGACTGGCCCCAGGAGGACCGGAGCCGCCTCCTCCTAAAGGCGGCGGCCCTCATGAAAAGAAGGCGGCGGGAGCTGGAGGCCACCTTGGTCTACGAGATCGGCAAGAACTGGCTCGAGGCCAGTGCCGAGGTGGCCGAGGCCATTGACTTTCTGGAGTACTATGCCCGCCAGGCCCTCAAGTACAAGTACCCTTCCGTGGAGGTGGTGCCCTACCCCGGGGAGGATAACGAAAGCTTTTACATACCCTTGGGGGCTGGGGTGGTCATCGCCCCCTGGAACTTTCCCATCGCCATCTTCACCGGCATGCTGGCTGGGCCCGTGGCGGTGGGGAACACCGTGGTGGCCAAGCCCGCGGAGGACACGGTGATCATCGCCGCCAAGGTCTTTGAGATCCTCCACGAGGCAGGCTTCCCCCCAGGGGTGGTGAACTTCCTGCCCGGCAAGGGAAGCGAGGTGGGGGCCTATCTGGTGGAGCATCCCAGGACCCGGTTCATCAACTTCACCGGGAGCCTCGAGGTGGGGCTTTGGATCCACGAAAGAGCCGCCAGGCTGGCCCAGGGCCAGCGCTGGATCAAGCGGGTATTCCTGGAGCTCGGTGGCAAGGACGCCATCATCGTGGATGAAACCGCCGATTTTGACGCGGCCACCGAGGGCATCCTCATCTCCGCCTACGGCTTCCAGGGGCAGAAGTGCTCGGCAGCAAGCCGGCTCATCGTCACGGAGAAGGCCTTTGAGCCCTTGATGGAAAGGGTTCTGAAGCGGGCCGAGCGCCTGGTGGTGGGCCCGGCCGAGGAGAACCCCGACCTGGGCCCTGTGGCCAGCAAGGCCCAGGAGAAAAAGATTCTTTCTTACATCGAGATCGGCAAGGGGGAAGGCCAGCTGGTCCTTGGGGGAGAGCGCCTGGAAGGGGAGGGCTACTTCATCGCTCCCACCATCTTCACCGAGGTGTCCCCCACGGCCAAAATCGCCCAGGAGGAGATCTTCGGCCCGGTGCTTTCCGTGATCCGGGTAAAGGACTTCGGGGAGGCCCTCGAGGTGGCCAACAACACGGTCTACGGCCTCACGGGTGGGGTTTACTCCCGCAAGCGGGAGCACCTGGAAAGGGCCAGGCGGGAGTTCCACGTGGGGAACCTCTACTTCAACCGCAAGATCACCGGGGCCCTAGTAGGGGTACAGCCCTTCGGCGGCTTCAACCTTTCCGGCACCGACACCAAGGCCGGGGGGCCTGATTACCTCCTGCACTTCCTGCAGATGAAGACGGTGGCCGAAAGGTTCTGAGGCTTCCTTGATGCCCGGCTCCCCCTGGACGCCAGGGGGGGCTTGGGCTATTCTGGGAACATGAGCCCGCTTCCCGCCCTTTGGTGGCCCGGTTAGGTCCCCGGGGGCGGATGGGCGTGTTTCCCCGGGGCTAGGCCCCGGGGTTTTTGTAAGGAGCGGCATGGAAACCATAAGGCCTTTTCGCAAAACCCTCTTGGCGGACCTGGAAACCCCGGTGACCGCTTACCTGAAGCTTTCGGAGAAGGCCCCGGTGAGCTTTCTTCTGGAGTCGGTGGAGCGGGGAAGGCAAAGCCGCTTTTCCATCATCGGGGTGGGGGCCCGGCGCACCTTCCGCCTGAAGGACGGGATTTTCACCGTAAACGGGGAAAGGGTGGAAACCCGGGATCCCCTGCGCACCCTTTATGAGGCGGTTCACGCTCCCATGGAGCGGCATCCCGACCTGCCCCCCTTCTTCGGGGGGGTGGTGGGGTACGCCGCCTACGACCTCATCCGCTACTACGAGCGCCTGCCCTCCCTCAAGCCCGACGACCTGGGCCTCCCCGACCTCCTCTTCGTGGAGCCTGAGGTGGTGGCGGTCTTTGACCACTTGAAAAACCTCCTGCACCTGGTGGCCCCGGGGCGGGGCCTCGAGGAGGCCGAAGCCCGCCTTCTTTGGGCCGAGAGAAAGCTTAAGGGTCCCTTGCCGGGGGTGCCGGGGGAGAGGCCGGGGGGGAGGGCCCGCTTTGAGCCCGACATGAGCCGGGAGGAGTACTTAAGGGCGGTGGAAAGGGCCTTGGAGTACATCCGCGCTGGGGACATCTTCCAGGTGGTCCTTTCCCTACGGCTTTCCTCCCCCCTTACCGTGCATCCTTTTGCCCTTTACCGGGCCCTTAGGAGCGTGAACCCAAGCCCCTACATGGGCTATCTGGACCTGGGGGAGGTGGTCTTGGTCTCGGCAAGCCCGGAAAGCCTCCTCCGCTCCGATGGCCGCAAGGTGGTCACCAGGCCCATCGCCGGCACCCGGCCCCGGGGAAAGGACGAGGAGGAGGACAGGAGGCTTGCGGAGGAGCTTCTAAAGGACGAGAAGGAAAGGGCCGAGCACGTGATGCTTCTGGACCTTTCCCGAAACGATATAGGTCGGGTTGCCGCCTTCGGCACGGTGCGGGTCCTGGAGCCCTTGCACGTGGAGTACTACTCCCACGTGATGCACCTAGTGTCCACGGTGGAAGGGATGTTGGCGGAGGGCAAGACCCCCTTGGATGCCTTGGCCAGCGTCCTCCCCATGGGCACGGTTTCGGGAGCCCCCAAGATCCGGGCCATGGAGATCATCGAGGAGCTGGAGCCCCACCGCCGGGGACCCTATGGGGGAAGCTTTGGGTATCTGGCCTACGACGGGGCCATGGACGTGGCCTTGACCCTGCGCACCTTCGTGATCGCCAAGGGTTGGATGCACGTGCAGGCGGGGGCGGGCATCGTGGCGGACTCGGTGCCGGAAAGGGAGTACGAGGAGTGCTGGAACAAGGCGAAGGCCCTTTTGAAGGCGGTGGAGATGGCGGAGGAGGGGCTATGAGGGTTTTGGTGATCGACAACTACGATAGCTTCACCTACAACCTGGTCCAGTACCTGGGGGAGCTTGGGGCAAGCCCCGTGGTTTGGCGGAACGACCGGTTCGCCCTCGAGGAGGTGGAGGCCCTGGACCCTGACCGCATCCTCATAAGCCCGGGTCCCTGCACCCCCTTGGAGGCTGGGCTTTCCCTGCCCTTGATCGGCCGCTACGCCCCCCGCTACCCCATCCTGGGGGTCTGCCTGGGGCACCAGGCCATCGGCATGGCCTTCGGAGGCAAGGTGGTGCCCGCCCCGGTGATCATGCACGGAAAGGTGAGCGAGATCCACCACGACGGCACCGGCATCTTCCGGGGTCTTCCCAACCCCTTCCCCGCCACCCGCTACCACTCCCTGGTGGTGGAGGAGGTGCCGGAAGACCTCTTGGTCAACGCCTGGGTGGAAGAGGCGGGAAAGAGAACGGTGATGGGCTTCCGCCACCGCCAGTACCCCACCCACGGGGTGCAGTTCCACCCGGAAAGCTACCTGACGGAAGCGGGTAAGATCATCCTTAAGAACTTTCTGGAGGACCCATGGAGGCAGTGAAGAAGGCGCTTTTGGGCGAGGTGCTCACCGAGGAGGAGGCCCACGGCCTCATGCAGGCCATGATGGCCGGGGAGCTTTCCCCCGTGCAGGTGGCGGGGGTGCTCACCGCCATGGCCCTGAGGGGGGAGACCCCCTCGGAGATCGCCGCCATGGCCCGGGCCATGCGGGAAGCGGCCCGGCGCATTCCCGTAAGCCGCAGGCCGCTTTTGGACATCGTGGGCACCGGGGGGGACCACAAGGGGCTTTTGAACCTCTCCACCCTGGGTGCCCTGGTGGCGGCGGCGGGAGGGGTGGCGGTGGCCAAGCACGGAAACCGGGCGGCCAGCTCAAGGGCGGGCTCGGCGGACCTCCTCGAGGCCCTGGGGGTCAACCTGGAGGCTTCCCCTGAGCGGGTGGGGGAGGCCATTGAGGCGCTGGGCTTTGGTTTCCTCTTCGCCCGGGTTTTCCACCCCGCCATGCGCCACGTGGCCCCCGTGAGGGCCGAGCTGGGTATTCGCACCGTGTTCAACCTCCTGGGCCCCCTCACCAACCCTGCGGGGGCCGACCGGTATGTCCTTGGGGTCTTCAGCCCCCGGTGGCTTGCCCCCATGGCCGAGGCCCTGGGGCACCTGGGGGCCAAGGGGCTGGTGGTCCACGGGGAGGGGGCGGACGAGCTCATCCTGGGGGAGAACCAGGTGGTGGAGGTGGGGAAGGGAGCCTACACCCTGGTCCCCGAGGAGGTGGGGCTGGAGGCTCACCCCCTCGAGGCCCTAAAGGGCGGCTCCCCAGTGGAGAACGCCGAGCTGGCCAAAAGGATCCTAAAGGGGGAGGAGAAAGGCCCTCACGCCCAAGGGGTGGCCCTAGCGGCGGGGGCGGGCTTCTACGCGGCGGGCAAGGTGGCCACCTTGCGGGAGGGGGTGCGCCTGGCCCAGGAGGTCCTGGCCTCCGGGGAGGCCTACGGGCTTTTGGAGCGGTACGTGGCCTTCCTAAGGGGGTAGGGTCCTGGAGGCAGGCTTGCGGAAGGGATCTGCCGGCCCCCTACCCTGGCTTTCGCCAGGGGGGGTGGGGTGGCCTTAGACCCAGCTCACCGCCCCGAAGGTGTCCTCCCGTCTCGGGCTTGTGGAAAAGAGGACCACCGGTACCCCGGTGTACTCCTCGATGAGCTCCAGGTAGCGCCTTAAGGATGGGGGAAGGTCCTCCCGGCTTCGCACCCCGGAAAGGTCCCCCCAGCCCTCGAGGTCCAGGTAGCGCACGGCCTCGGGGCTTGCCTCCCCGGGCCGGGCCCCATCCAGGTATTCCACCGCCACCTTGATCCTGTCCAACCCGGAGAGCACGTCCAGCTTGGTGATGGCCAGGCCGTCAAAGCCGTTCACCTCACAGGCGTACTTGAGGGCCACCAGGTCCAGCCAGCCCACCCGCCTGGGCCTGCCCGTGGTGGTGCCGTACTCCCCGCCCCTTTCCCTTAAGTAATGGGCCAAGTTCCCTTGGAGCTCCGTGGGGAAAGGACCCTCCCCCACCCGAGTGGCGTAGGCCTTGGCCACCCCGTACACCTTGGTGATGGCCTTGTGGTTTAGCCCTGTGCCCACCAGGATGCCTCCCACCGTGGGGTGGGAGCTGGTCACATAGGGGTAGGTGCCGTAGTTGAGGTCCAAAAGGGTGGCCTGGGCCCCCTCAAAGAGAAGCCGCTTGCCCCGCTTTAGGGCCTCCCGCAAGAGGCTTCCGGTGTCCGCCACAAAGGGGGCCAGGATCTCCCGCATCCGATAGAGGTCGGCCAGGGCCTTTTCCTCCGTGTCCCAGCCCGCTTCCCGGGTGGAGTTGGGTTTTTCCAAAAGGAGGCGGCGCACCCGTTCCCTCAACACCTCTTCCTTTAGGAGGTCCCCAGCCCGGATCCCCACCCTCCTGGCCCGGTCGGAGTAGGCGGGGCCGATGCCCCGACCGGTGGTACCCACGAAGTTATGGCGGCTTTCCACGTGCTTGTGGTGGGGAAGGACCAGGTGGGCCCGTTCCGAAACCAGCACCTGAGGGTTAAACCCCTCCTTCCTCAGGGCTTCAAGCTCCTCCTGGAAGCGGAAGGGATCTATGACCATCCCGTCCCCCAGGATGTTCACCGCATGGGGATGGATGACCCCCGAGGGTAGAAGGTTCAGCTTGAAAACCCGCCCCTCCGCCACCACCGTGTGGCCAGCGTTGGCCCCGCCTTGGTAGCGGATCACGTAATCGGCTTCCTGAGCGAGGGCATCCACCACCTTACCCTTGCCCTCGTCCCCCCACTGGGCTCCTATGATGGCGACTCCCGGCATCCCCTTAAAGCTTACGCCAAGCGGAAGGGATTGAAGTCCGTGTCCCGGTCGTAGACGTCAAGCCCTTCCACCCGCTTAAGGAAGCCCACCACCCCGTAGGTGATGGGGAGCATGAGGGCCTCCACCCCCACCTTGAACACGTAGTTGGAGAGGAAGACCGCCCAAAGCACCTCCGGAGGGAAAACCCCGTAGAAGGCCACCAGGAGGAAGATGCCCGTGTCCAGCCCCTGGCCCACCAGGGTGGAGGTGAGGGCCCTAAGCCAAAAGAAGCGCCCTTCCGTCTTCACCTTAAGCTTGGCCAGGACATAGGCGTTGGCGAACTCCCCCACGAAGTAGGCCAGGAGGCTTCCCAGGACGATCCTGGGGGTAAGGCCCAGAAGGAGGCCGAAGGCCTGAGCGAAGCGCTGGCTTTCCTCATCCTTGGGGGCGGGGAGGGCGGCTACCCCCTGGAAGGTGAGGGTGGCCAGGAGAAGGGCAAAAAAGCCGAGCCAGATCACCCGGCGGCTACGCCTATAGCCGTAGACCTCGGTGAGCACGTCCCCGAAGATGTAGGCCAAGGGGAAAAGCAGGGTACCGCCGTCAAAGGTAAGGGGCCCCAACACCACCAGCTTGGTGGAGGCCACGTTGGAAACCAAAAGCACGGCGGCGAAGAGAACGGCGATCAGGTCCAGGTACTTCATTCTTCCTCCGGGCGGATGGAAGTGATGAAGGGCAGGTTGCGGTCAAACTGGGCCCGGTCCAGGCCGTAGCCGTAGACGTAGGCGTCCTCGATCTCGAACCCCAGGTAGTGGATGGGCACCTCCACCTGGCGCCGGCTGGGCTTGGAGAGGAGGGCGGCCACCCGCACCGAGGCGGGTTTGCGGGCCTCGAGGTAATCCAGGAGGTAGGAGAGGGTGAGCCCGGTGTCCACGATGTCCTCCACCACGATGACATCCCGGCCGTGGATGGGCAGGCGGAGGTCCTTCAAAAGCTCCACCTCGCCGCTACTGCGGTAGGCGTTCCCGTAGGAGCTGATGGAGATGAAGTCCAGGGTCAGGGGCAAGGGGATAGCCCTGACCAAGTCGGCCATGAAGATGAAGGCCCCGTTCAACACGCAGATGAGGTGGGGGGTTTTTCCCTGGTAGTCCTGGGCGATCTGGGCTCCCAGCTCTTTTACCCGCTTCTCTATGGCCTCGGCCGGGATTTGCACGGGTCCGTTCCCCGCAGTGAACATGGCCCTTATTCTACCGGGGTTTCCCGTAAAAGGGCTTCCACCTCCCTTGGCGAAAGTTGCCGCCACTTCCCCGGGGGTAGGTGGCCCAGGTGGATGGGTCCCACCTGGAGCCTGATGAGCCTTTTCACCGGGTAGCCCACGGCCTTCAGCATCCTTCGCACTTCCCGCTTCCGGCCTTCCGCCAGGGTGAGGAGGGCACCCCCGGGAGCCGGCCGGCAGGCCAGGGCTCGGGCAGGGCCATCCTCGAGGTCCACTCCCTCTAAAAGCCGCTGACAAATGGCCAGGGGTAGGGTGCCCCTTTCGGTATAGACCCGGTAGACCTTCCTGACCCCGTAGCGGGGGTGGGTGAGGCGGAGGGTCAGGTGGCCGTCGTTGGTGAGGAGGAGGAGTCCCTCCGAGTCCCGGTCCAGGCGGCCTATGGGATGGAGGCCCGGGATATCGGGCAGAAGGTCAAAGACCGTCTTTTGGGCGTGGGGGTCATGGCGGGTGGTGGTGTAGCCCCTGGGCTTGTGGAGGGCCAGGACGATCCTTTCCCGGGGGGGTTCCACGGGTTTCCCGTCCACCTCCACCACGTCCCCCGGGTTCACCTTTTGCCCCAAGACGGCCACCCTTCCGTTCACCCGCACCCGGCCTTGGCGGATAAGCTCCTCCGCCTTCCTGCGGCTTCCCACGCCGGCGCGGGCCAGGAAGGCCTGTAGGCGCAGGGGTTTTTCCATGCTAGAACTGGGGTTTGCGCTTTTCCTTAAGCGCCCGTAGCCCTTCTTCCAATGCCTCTCCCTGGAACCCCAAAAACTCCAGGGCCAAGGACACCTCAAAGTGGGGCACGAAGCTGCGGAACCAGTTGTTCAGGGCGTGCTTGGTGAGGCTCAGGGCCTCCTTGGGGCCTTCAGCCAGGCGCGTGGCCACCTCGAGGGCCTTTTCGTACACCTTCTCATCCTCCACGGCCAGGGCCACCAGGCCCAGCCGCTCCGCTTCTTCCCCGGTGAGGGGTTCATTGAGGAGGAGGTGGTACTTGGCCTTGGCCATGCCCACCAGGAGGGGCCACAGGAGGACCGCATGGTCCCCGGCTGCCACCCCAAGCCTAAGGTGACCGTCCAGAAGCCTGGCCTTCTTGCCCACCACCACCACGTCGCTGGCCAGGGCCAAGGCCAGCCCTGCTCCCACCGCCACCCCCTCCACCGCGGCCACCACCGGCCTGGGGAAGTCCATGGGCCCGAGCACCAGCTCCCTCGCCTCCCAAAAGACCCGCATCAAGGCTTGGTGGGAGGAGCGCATCTCCTCGATGAGGGCGAAGGAACCCCCGGCGGAGAAGACCCCACCCTCGCCCCTCAAAAGAACGGCCTTGACTTCCTCGATTTCCCCTAAGTCCCGCCAGATGCGGGCCAGGTCCCGGTGGGCTTCGGGGCCCAAGGCGTTGAGTTTTCCCCCCCGCAGGGTGATCTCCAGCACCCCGGGCCGGGGCCAGGTGAAGGAAAGGCTGGGGTAACGGCCTTCTAGGTCCATGCCTTCATTCTTTCCCCTGGCGGGTGGTGATACAATCCCCTAGGCATGGCCCTCTATGCGGTGGACAAGCCCCTCCACCTCACCTCCCATGATGCGGTGGAGGAGGCGAGGCGCCTTCTTGGTACCCGCCGGGTGGGGCATACCGGAACCCTGGATCCCCTGGCCACGGGCCTTCTCCTTCTGGTTTCCGACGAGAGCACCAAGCTGGTTCCCTTCCTCTCGGGGGAGGACAAGGAGTACATCGCCTGGGTTTCCTTCGGGGCCACCACCCCCACCCTGGATGCGGAAGGGCCGGTGAGCGAGGAAGCGCCGGTGCGCTTTGACCGCAAGGACTTGGAAAGCGTTCTCCCTTCCTTTTTGAGGCTCAAGGAGCAGGTGCCTCCCCTCTACTCCGCCATCAAGGTGGGAGGAAAAAGGGCCTACGAGGCCGCTCGGGAGGGGAAGCCCTTGGAGCTTGGCCCGAGGCCGGTAAAGTACCTGGAGGTGGAACTCCTGGCCTTGGACCCCGAGCCCATACCCCATCCCATCGCTCCTTCGGCCAAGGGCTGGCGGCTTGCGGAAAAGGGGGGGCGCAAGGTGGAGCTTCCCAAGCCCTTGGGTCCCTACCCCACGGCGGTGATTCGCCTGGTGGTGGGCCCCGGCACCTATGTGCGGGCCTTTGCCCGGGACCTGGGGGAGAAGCTCAAGACCAAGGCTTTTCTTTCCGGGCTGGTGCGCACCCGCATCGGCAAGGTGGGGCTGGAGCGGGCGGTGAGGCTTTCCGAACTCTCCCCGGAAAAGGCCATCCCCGAGACCGATGTCCTGCCCTTTCCGGTGGTGGAGCTCTCCCACACCGAGGCCCGGCGGGTGCTGGAGGGGGTGCCCTTGCCCATCCCCGCCTTGGGCTATGTGGCCCTGGTGGACTCCCGAAGAAGGCTTCTGGCCATCGCTGAGGGGGATGGCTTCAAGCTCAAGATACGGCGTGTCTTTGTAAAGGAGGCGTAGTATGGTGATCGGCGTACCCAAGGAGATCAAGACCCTGGAAAACCGCGTGGCCATGACCCCGGGTGGGGTGGAAAGCCTGGTCAAGCGGGGGCATACCGTCTTGGTGGAGCGGGGGGCGGGTGTGGGCTCCGGCCTATCCGATGCCGAGTACGAGCGGGCGGGGGCCGAGCTGGTGAGCCGGGAAGAGGCCTGGGGGGCGGAGATGGTGGTGAAGGTGAAGGAGCCCCTCCCTGAGGAGTATCCCTTTTTGCGCCCCGGGCTTATCCTCTTTACCTATCTGCACCTGGCCGCTGACCGCCTTCTCACCGAGGCCATGCTGCAAAGCGGGGTCACGGGGATAGCCTACGAAACCGTGCAGCTTCCCGATGGCTCCCTGCCCCTCCTGGTGCCCATGAGCGAGGTGGCGGGGCGCATGGCCCCCCAGGTGGGGGCCCAGTTCCTGGAGAAGCCCCACGGGGGGCGGGGGGTGGCTTCTCGGGGGGGTTCCCGGGGTGGCCCCGGCCAGCGTGGTCATCCTGGGGGGTGGCACCGTGGGCACCAACGCCGCCAAGATCGCCTTGGGCATGGGGGCCCAGGTGACCATCCTGGACGTGAACCACAAGCGCCTCCAGTATCTGGACGATATCTTTGGGGGCCGGGTCATCACCCTCACCGCCACCGAGGCCAACATCAAGAAGAGCATCCAGCACGCCGACCTCCTCATCGGGGCGGTTTTGGTGCCGGGGGCCAAGGCCCCCAAGCTGGTCACCCGGGACATGCTCCCCCTCATGAAGGAGGGCTCGGTGATCGTGGATGTGGCCGTGGACCAGGGGGGATGTGTGGAGACCATCCGCCCCACCACCCACGCCGAGCCCACCTACGTGGTGGAGGGAGTGGTGCACTACGGGGTGGCCAACATGCCGGGGGCGGTGCCCAGGACCAGTACCTTTGCCCTCACCAACCAGACCCTCCCCTACGTGCTGAAGCTTTCGGAAAAGGGCCTGGAAGCCCTCTTTGAGGACGCCGCTCTCCTCAAAGGCTTGAACACCCATCGGGGCCTTCTCACCCATCCCGGGGTGGCGGAGGCCTTCGGCCTGCCCTATACTCCCCCGGAGGAGGCCCTAAGGAGGTAGGATGCAAGGACGGGTGACGGTAACCGAGGGGGCTTTAGCCTCCCTTCTGGCCCTGGCGGCCCATGAGGTGCCGGGGGTGGTGGGGATGGCCCCGGCGGGGCTTAAGGACCAGGTGGTGCGCATCCTGGGGCGGCAGGAGGCCAGCGAGGGGGTGGTGGTGCGCCAGGACCCCGCCAACCCGGGTAAGTACACGGCGGACTTCTACGTGGTGGTGGCGGTGGGCACCCGCATCCCCACGGTGGTGGAGTCCCTGGCGGAGCGGGTGGCCTTTGCTGCCAAGAAGCTGGCCGGGGTGGAGCTTTCCCAGGTGCGGGTGCACGTGGTGGGGGTGGGGCGTGGGTAGCCTAAGGCCGGAGGAAGTGGCCGAGGCCTTCCGCTATGCCACGGACTGGTTTTCCGTGTTCGTGGAGGAGATCAACGCCCTCAACGTCTACCCCGTCCCCGATGGGGATACGGGCACCAACATGCACCTCACCCTCCAGTCCGCCCGGCGGGAGCTGGATCTGGCCGACACCTCCAAGATGCCCGAGGTGGCCCGGGCCATCGCCTACGGGAGCCTTTTGGGAGCCCGGGGGAACAGCGGGGTGATCCTTTCCCAGATCCTGAAGGGGTTTAGCGAGGTCCTCCGCAAGAAGGAGGTGCTGGATGCTCCCACCCTGGCTGAGGCCCTACGCCTGGGGGCGGAAACCGGCTATAGGGCGGTGATGAAGCCGGTGGAGGGCACCATCCTCACCGTGGCCCGGGCGGCTGGGGAAGGGGCCAAGGGGGAGACCCTCGAGGAAACCCTGGAAAATGCCCTTGGTGCAGCCCAAAGGGCCCTGGAGAAGACCCCGGACCTCCTTCCCGTGCTGAAGCAGGCGGGGGTGGTGGACGCTGGGGGTGCGGGGTACGTGCGCTTTTTGGAAGGCATCCGGGGATACCTCCTTAGGCTCCCCCTGCCCGAGCCCCCCAAGGTGGAGCGGTACGCCCAGACCGCCTTCGCCACCGAGGAGTTCGGCTACTGCACGGAGTTCCTCATGGAGGGGGTGGAGGTGCCCATTGAGCGGATCCGGGAGGCGGTGGCGCCTTTCGGGGATTCCCTCTTGGTGGTGGGGGCCGAGGGGTATGTGAAGGGGCACATCCACACCGACGACCCCGATGGCCTCCTGGCCACCGTGGCCCGCTTCGGCCGCATGGTGCGCACCAAGGTGGAGGACATGACCGAGCAGCACACGGAAATCCTGGCCATGGCGGGGGCCGGGGAGGAAGCCCCACCCCCCACGGGCCTGGTGGCGGTGGCCCTGGGGCACGGGCCCACCCGGGCTTTCCGCAGCCTGGGGGCCCGGGTGGTGGCGGGGGGACAGACGCAAAACCCCAGCGTGGAGGACCTGCTTTCCGCCATCAGGAGCGTGGCCAGCCCCAAGGTGATCCTCCTGCCCAACAACCCCAACGTCTTCCTGGCGGCGGAAAGGGCGGCGGAGCTCGCTAAGGAGCTAGGCAAAGAGGTGTATGTGCTCAAGACCCGCACCCTGGGCCAGGGCCTGGCGGCGGCCGTGCGCTACTTTCCCGAGGTGGAAGCGGAGGAGCTTCTTCCGGAGATGGAGGAAGCCATGAAGGGGGCGGTGACCCTCGAGGTCACCTGGGCCAGCCGGGACGCCGAGGTGGATGGGGTCAAGGTCCTGAAGGATAAGCCCATCGGGCTTCTGGATGGCAGGCTGGTCCTCATGGGGGAAACCCCCGAGGAGGTGCTGGAGGGCCTTATCCGCCTGGCCGGGGAAGGTAAGGAGATCCTCACCCTTTTCCTGGGTCCCAACACCCCCAAGGAAAAGGCCGAGGAAGTGGCCAGGAAGTTCCCGGGGCTCGTGGTGGAGATCCTTCCCGGCGGGCCCGAGCTCTACGCCTACCTGGGGGTTTTGGAGTAGCCTAAAGAAAGCTTAAGCTCCTTCCCCCTTTCCCTAGGTATCCTTAAGGAGAAGGGGGATTTATGTGGTGGGATAGGCCAGGAATAGCCAGGGGTTTTCTTGCCGGCCTTGTGGCCTTGGTGCTTACGGCCTGTAACCTGCAAGGCGCTCCACCGGTGAGCGGGGACCTGCCCGTAGGAGGGGATGTCATTGCCCAACTTCCCCCTGCCCAGGAAAGCGGTGGGGAGCTCCGCCCCGGGGTGAGGGTGTACCGTATCGTTCTTCCTCAGGATGGGGCGGTGCGGGTAAGTGCGGTTTCCGCCGATCTCCAACTAAGGGCCCGGCTTCGCCTGGTGCTTTTGGACCAACAGGGGGTGGTGCAGGCGGTGAGCGTGGCCCGGAACTGGTTTGCCGCCAGGCAGGAGCTTGCGCCCCTTTCCTTACGGCCCCAGATCACCACCGACCTCGGGTACCGCCTGAACTTTAAGGGCCAGGAAGGCCAGGTCTTTTACCTAAGGGTGGAAAACTACGCCTTAAGCGAGGACCAGGTGACCCTGTACGCCGACGCCTTTACCCCCAACCCTGCAGGAAACGGGGAAGCCTTCACCACCGGGACCAAGCAGGGGGCCATAGAGTTCGTGGGCGAGTTTGACCGCTATGACGTGGCCTCGGCCACGGGGTACCTGCGCCTTACCTACTCCGGTCCCTTGGACCTGGTGGCCCGCCTCTACCTTTCCCCCGCAGACCCCAACCCCCTGACCTTGGATCCCGTGATGAATTGCGCCCAGATCAGCCCAGCCACCCTTCTCGTGGTGCGTGACCGGGGTCTGGCCCGGGCCGGGTTTGACGAGGAGAATAGCGGGCGGTACAGCCTGGAGATCTCCTCTAACCCCTGTCCCTAAGCCCTTGAGGGATAACTGAGGGAGGACTAAAGGGAGCTAAGCATTTTCTCATGCTTCTTCTTGCCAGAGCGCCCCTTAGAGTGGGGAAATCTGAGTTTTTGTAAACGTTCTAATAGGCTTGGGGGGTAGCCAGGATGAGGCTACCCCCTCATCCTTCTCAGGAAGCTCCAGGATTGACCCGCATACTCAAGGGCGCTATGCGGGGTTTGCTGATCTTGCTCTTCTCTGCCCTGGCCGTTGCCGGGGCCTGGGCCCAGATGGCGGGCCAGAAGACCATGGTCCTCGAGGCCACCGCCTACACCTCCAGCGTGCGGGAGACCGACTCCACCCCCTTCATCACCGCCACCGGCATGCGTACCCGCCTGGGGGTCCTGGCGGTGAGCCCGGACCTCCTCAAGGTACTGCCCTACGGCACCAAGGTGCGCCTTAAGGACCTGGGTTCCGTGTACGGCCGGGGCCGCGGGCAGTTTGACTACCTTTTCCGGGACCGCATCTTCGTGGTGGCCGACGTGATGCACCCTAGAATGCGGAAAAAGGTGGACGTCTGGCTTCCCGACCGGGCCACTGCCTTGCGCTTTGGCCGGAGGCTTGTGGAGCTCCAGGTGGTGGAGTACCCTAAGCGCTGAAGCCCGTATCCTAAAGGCGTGCGCTTTGCCCTCTTCCTAGCCCTGGCCCACCTTCGGCGTAGACGCCTGCAGACGGGGCTGGCCCTTTTGGGGGTGGGGGTGGGGGTGGCGGTCCTCCTCACCGCCCTTTCCCTCACCAATGGCTTTGTAAGCGGCCTGGTGCGGGCCACCTTGAAGGCCTATCCCCATTTGGTCCTCTTCAGCCTGAGCGAGGAGCTTCCCCCCTTTCCCACACGGGAACACCCGGAGGTGGAAGCCTACGCTCCCTTCGCCGCCACCAAGACCCTTTTAACCCGCCCGGCGGAGGGTGCCCGGGGTCCGGGGGTGGATTTTGCCACCCTGGTGGGCCTGGGCCAGGGTGGGGAAGCCCTTTATCCGGAGCTGGGCTTAAGGCTGGAACCCGGGGGCATCTACCTGGGCTCGGCCCTGCAACAATCCCTGGGAGCCTTCGTGGGGGACAGGCTCTACGCCATGTCCGCCACCCAGGAGCGGGTGGAGCTTAAGGTCTTGGGCACCTTTCGCACGGGCAACTACCTCCTGGACTCCGCCTATGCCTTCGTGGATCTGAAAACGGTGGAGCGGCTTTCCGGCATACGGGCCCAGGGGTACCAGGTGCGCCTTAAGGACCCCTGGCGGGCCAAGGAGATAGGGGTGGCCCTTGCCGGCACCCGTTTTTTCCCCCAGGCCTGGCAGGACACCCAGCGCACCCTCTTGGAGCAGCTTTCCCTGCAGAAGCGGGTCCTGGGCATCCTGATCTTCCTGATTGTGGCGGTGGCCGCCCTGGGGGTGGCCAACCTTCTGGTGCTCAAGGTGGTGGAGAAGACCCCCGAAATCGCCCTCCTTCGGGCCATGGGCGCCTCGAGGCTCACCGTGGGCTTGGTCTTTGCCCTCGAGGGGGTCTTTTTGGGCGCGGGAGGCGTTCTTTTAGGAAACCTCCTTGGCTATCTCCTTTCCCTTTACCTCTCCTTGCGCCCGCTGGACCTTCCCGGGGAGCTTTACTTCCTCACCCACCTGCCCGTGGAGATGCGCCTTTCCGACTTCCTTCTGGTGAGCGGCGCAAGCCTGGTCGCCACCTTCCTTTCCGCCCTTTTGCCCCTCTTCCGGGCCCTAAGGGTCCAGCCCGGGGTGGTGCTCAGGTAGTTGCCAAAAAGAGCCTCCTGCCCTAGACTCTTTAGGGCGGGCCGGTGTAGCTCAGCGGTAGAGCAACCGCCTCGTAAGCGGTAGGCCGCCGGTTCGAATCCGGCCACCGGCTCCAGGCCAAGCCCATCCCTTTAAGCCCCGCCGGCTGGCGGGGTTTTCCTTTGCCTCGCTTGCCAAAATGTCTCTTGCCCTGTACACTAGACAAGTTGAGGGCCCTCAGGGCCAGCCCCCTGGTCCTGAGGGTGCTGCCCTGTGTGGGCGAACGTCGGGGGAAGGTGCTTCCCCCGGGTGGATCTTGAGAACACGGGGGCAAGTCCAAGAAGAAGGGAGTGGTGGCACTGCCGACGATCAACCAGCTGGTCAGAAAGGGCCGCGAGAAGGTCCAGAAGAAGAGCAAGGTTCCGGCCTTGAAGGGCTCGCCCTTCCGCCGGGGGGTGTGCACCGTGGTGCGCACCGTAACCCCCAAGAAGCCCAACTCCGCCTTGCGTAAGGTGGCCAAGGTGCGCCTTACCTCCGGGTACGAGGTGACCGCCTACATTCCCGGCGAGGGGCACAACCTGCAGGAGCACTCCGTGGTCCTCATCCGGGGTGGCCGTGTGAAGGACCTGCCGGGTGTGCGCTACCACATCGTGCGCGGGGTCTACGACACCCAGGGCGTGAAGGACCGCAAGAAGAGCCGCTCCAAGTACGGAACCAAGAAGCCTAAGGAGACCAAGGGCGCGGCTCCGGCCAAGAAGAAGTAGGTGAGCTATGGCACGGAGAAGAAGAGCAGAGGTACGCCAACTCCAGCCCGACCTGGTCTACGGGGATGTGGTGGTGTCGGCCTTCATCAACAAGATCATGCGGGATGGCAAGAAGAACCTGGCCGCCCGCATCTTCTACGATGCCTGCCGCATCATCCAGGAGAAGACCGGGCAGGAGCCTTTGAAGGTCTTTAAGCAGGCGGTGGAGAACGTGAAGCCCCGGATGGAGGTGCGTTCCCGCCGCGTGGGTGGGGCCAACTACCAGGTGCCCATGGAGGTCTCCCCCAGGAGGCAGCAGTCCTTGGCCCTGCGCTGGCTGGTCCAGGCGGCCAACGCCCGTTCCGAGCGGGGGGCTGCCGTGCGCATCGCCCATGAACTCATGGATGCGGCCGAGGGCAAGGGCGGAGCGGTCAAGAAGAAGGAGGACGTGGAGCGCATGGCCGAGGCCAACCGCGCCTACGCCCACTACCGGTGGTAAGCCATGGCGGTTAAGGTAGAGTACGACCTAAAGAGGCTCCGCAACATCGGCATCGCCGCCCATATCGATGCCGGTAAGACCACCACCACGGAGCGCATCCTTTACTACACCGGCAAGATCCACAAGATCGGTGAGGTGCACGAGGGTGCGGCCACCATGGACTTCATGGAGCAGGAAAGGGAGCGGGGCATCACCATCACCGCTGCCGTGACCACCTGCTTCTGGAAGGACCACCGCATCAACATCATCGATACCCCGGGCCACGTGGACTTCACCATCGAGGTGGAGCGCTCCATGCGGGTTTTGGATGGGGCCATCGTGGTCTTCGACTCCAGCCAGGGGGTGGAGCCCCAGTCGGAAACCGTCTGGCGCCAGGCAGAGAAGTACAAGGTTCCCCGCATCGCCTTCGCCAACAAGATGGACAAGACGGGGGCCGACCTCTGGCTGGTGATCCGCACCATGCAGGAGCGCCTGGGGGCGAGGCCCGTGGTCATGCAGCTCCCCATCGGCCGTGAGGATACCTTCTCCGGGATCATCGACGTCCTAAGGATGAAGGCCTATACCTACGGCAACGACCTGGGCACGGATATCCGCGAGGTTCCCATCCCCGAGGAGTACCTGGCCCAGGCCCGGGAGTACCACGAGAAGCTCATCGAGGTGGCCGCCGACTTCGATGAGAACGTGATGCTCAAGTACCTCGAGGGCGAGGAGCCCACCGAGGAGGAGCTGGTGGCGGCCATCCGCAAGGGCACCATCGACATCCAGATTACCCCCGTGTTCCTGGGATCCGCTTTGAAGAACAAAGGGGTCCAGCTTCTCCTGGATGCGGTGGTGGATTACCTGCCCTCCCCCTTGGACATCCCCCCCATCAAGGGCACCACGCCCGAGGGGAACGAGGTGGAGATCTACCCCGACCCCGACGGCCCCCTGGCGGCCTTGGCCTTCAAGATCATGGCTGACCCCTACGTGGGCCGCCTCACCTTCATCCGGGTCTACTCCGGCACCCTCACCTCCGGTTCCTACGTGTACAACACCACCAAGGGCCGTAAGGAGCGGGTGGCCCGGCTTCTCAGGATGCACGCCAACCACCGGGAGGAGGTGGAGGAGCTCCGGGCGGGTGACCTGGGGGCGGTGGTGGGCCTTAAGGAAACCATCACCGGGGACACCCTGGTGGGCGAGGATGCCCCGCGCATCGTCCTGGAGTCCATTGAGGTGCCCGAGCCCGTCATCGACGTGGCCATCGAGCCCAAGACCAAGGCGGACCAGGACAAGCTTTCCCAGGCCCTGGCCCGTCTGGCGGAGGAGGACCCCACTTTCCGGGTTTCCACCCACCCCGAAACCGGCCAGACCATCATCAGCGGGATGGGGGAGCTCCACCTGGAGATCATCGTGGACCGCCTGAAGCGGGAGTTCAAGGTGGACGCCCACGTGGGCAAGCCCCAGGTGGCCTACCGCGAGACCATCACCCGCCCGGTGGATGTGGAGGGCAAGTTCATCCGCCAGACGGGTGGCCGCGGCCAGTACGGCCACGTGAAGATCAAGGCCGAACCCTTGCCGCGGGGCTCGGGCTTTGAGTTCGTCAACGCCATCGTGGGCGGGGTGATCCCTAAGGAGTACATCCCTGCGGTGCAGAAGGGCATCGAGGAGGCCATGCAGTCGGGCCCCCTGATCGGCTTTCCCGTGGTGGACGTGAAGGTGACCCTCTACGACGGCTCCTACCACGAGGTGGACTCCAGCGAGATGGCCTTCAAGATCGCGGGCTCCATGGCCATCAAGGAGGCGGTGCAGAAGGGGGATCCCGTGATCCTCGAGCCCATCATGCGGGTGGAGGTCACCACCCCCGAGGAGTACATGGGCGACGTCATCGGCGACCTGAACTCCCGCCGGGGCCAGATCCTGGGCATGGAGCCCAGGGGGAACGCCCAGGTGATCCGGGCCTACGTGCCCCTGGCGGAGATGTTCGGCTACGCCACCGACCTGCGCTCCAAGACGCAGGGCCGGGGCTCCTTCGTCATGTTCTTCGACCACTACCAGGAAGTCCCCAAGCAGGTGCAGGAGAAGCTCATCAAGGGTCAGTAGGAATGCCTGGGGGTGGGCCTTCGGGCCTGCCCCGCATACGGAAAGGAGAGCGAAG
>NZ_ATNI01000014.1:0-10764 GCF_000511705.1 Thermus sp. NMX2.A1 | reverse complement strand
AATTCCTTACACGACCAGGTCAGTCACCTACGATCCCTTGGCGGTTTCTAGTGGGCAAACCCAAGAAGAACCTAGGCGGCCTTCGGGCCGCCCAGGTTTTTCCCCCCCCTCAAGGGGTGGTGTAGCTTCCCTCCTTGGTTCCAGAGCGCAAGTAGATTCCCGGGGTGGCGAGGAGCTTCCAGAAGTTGGGGGCGGCCAAGAGCGTACCCAAGGGCTTGTTGCTGTAGAAAGCGTTCGCCTCGTAGCCCGCGGGGTCGTTGGTGGCCGGGACGGGGAAGCCCAAGGAGCTCAGGTCAGGCAGGGCGTAGCTCGTACCCGTTCCTATCCAGCCCTTGGAAACGATCGCCGTCAGACTGTTTCCCGGCCAGTTCGCCGAGAAGCCGTATCCTATGAAGTCGCTCCCCGAGGCCGAGAGCCCCGAGAAGGCGGGGAGCTTGGCTGAGGTATTCACCGTGGGGTTGAAGACGGGGGGCAAGGCGGGGGTGTGGCTCGTTCCGGTGAAGGCTTCAACGGAGAGGACGGAGAGGCCGCTCGAGAAGGCGTTGGCGTACACCCCCTTTTGCCCGGCGAGGGCGCTCGGGGGGAGGGGGAAGGCGAGGGCGTTTCCAGGGGCGGAGAAGTCATTATTCAGGATGGCGTAGGCCCCGAGGGGGGTGACGTGGAACACAGCCGTACCCCCCGTGGTGAATCCCGAGGGCACGGGGTAGCTCCCGATGTTGCCCGTGCCCGAGGTGGCATCGCTGGCGGCGAAGTTCAGACTGAAGTTCGCCCCGGCCGTGAAGTTCTGGTTCAGGAGGCCCTTGAGGGCGATAACGGCCCACGAGTTGTTGTAGAGGGCCACCAGGAGGTCCCCCTGCCCTGGAGAAACGGTGAGGGTCGCCGGGTTAGAGGTGAGGGGACCGAAGGCCACGTCCAGGGTGTTGACGGAGTACAGCCTATTTGCGGTGGTGGGGAAGGCGCTGTCGTTGTAGTTCAGGGTGACGTTCACGGGGGTGGGGGCGTTGACCGAGCTACACCGCAAGGTGGGGTTCGGGGCCTCTCCCTTGGTGAACTGAACCACCTGGGTCTCCGTTCCGCAAGTAAAGGCCACCCCGTACTGCGCCACGCCGGAGGGCAGGTTGAGGGTCACCGAGATCCCCGAGGGGGCGCTCTGCCAGGCCCCCGTCCCCACCTGGGTGGCCACTTTTGGGGGTGCCCAGGGGTTTCCCAAGGCATCCACGAAGTTCACCGTGACCGTGCCGCCAGAGCCGCTTCCCGCCCCGCCCCCGCAAGCCCCGAGGAGAAGAGCGAGGGCGAGACCGCTTGCCGAAAGCCAGAACCTGTTCCTTTTCATGCTTCCTCCTTTTGTGCCCCCTACCCGCTCCCTCCCAAAGAAGCGATCCGAGGCTACGGGCACGAGTACGGGGTGTGTCCATCTTATCAGCGGATGTCCTTTCTGCCCGCTTTTCGCCTGGGGCTAGGCGGCCTGGGAGACTCCCAGGGGGACCTCCCTCTCTGGCAGGAGGAGGCGGAGGGGCCTGCCCCCCATGAAGAGGGCGTAGACCAGGGGCCAGCCCTCGGGGTTGGGAGCCTCATGGGCCCACAGGAGGGCCTTCTGGGCCACCTCGGGCTCGTCCAAGGGAAGGGGGACCAGGCGGTAGGCCTCGGGGAGTTCCCCTAGGAGTCCCTTCTCCAGGAGTTCTTCCGTCAGAATCGCGTCCAGCTCTGCCAGCCTCTCCGCGGGGTTCACCAGGCCTCCTTTCCCTGGGCCTTGGCGCCCGGTAGGCCTCAATGTACTCCTCTGCCCGCCTCGCCAGGTCGGTCTCCGCTACCCTAGCCGCCTTCCCTGGGTCCTGGGGTAGGTCCACGGGCTCGTGGGCGGCGATGCGGTTGCGGTCCCGGTGGGGAGTTCCCCCTGAGGTGTCGTACCGGGCCACCCAGACCCAGCGCTCCTCCTCGGGGTCGTACCACTCCAGCTGCACCGCCCAGGACCGGGGCCGGCCCCGGTCCAGCTCCACGGTGAAGCGGAGGCGCCAGTCGGGACCGATGAGGACTTCCCGGCGGCGGACCATGGCCCCAGGCTACTCCGGCCGCATACCTTTCCACCCCCGGGAGGCCTCCCTCCTCCCACCTCTCCTTGCGGGGTTTATGCAGGGATCTCCGGGGATTCCCCGCAACTCCATGTAGACCGCCCCCCGTTCCAGGCCCTTCCTATGCACAAAGCGCACTTTCGCGAAGAAACGTTGCTACGGCCTTTTTTTGCCCTCTTCCGAGGAAAACGCCGCCCCCTCTCGCCAAGACCCTTAGCGGTTCCCTTGGCCCGCCGCGCTCTCCTGGGAAGGCCTGCCGCGTCGAGGTCCTCGCTCGGGACCTCCTGGCGGACCGGGAGGCGGTGATGTGGCGGGGGGAGACCCTGCTCCTGGACCCCAGGCGGAAGTGGGAGGTGGTGTAGGGCTAGAGCCTGACCACCCGCATCCGCCCCTCGTAGGCCGTCAGGTGGGCGTCCGTGGTCCAGAGCTCCTCCGCCCCCGCCTCCAGGGCGGTGGCCAGGACGATGGCGTCCACCAGGGGCAGGGCCAGGCCGTGGGAGAGACGGGCCGAGCGCTCCCCGACCGCCCAGTCCGGCCACACCACCCGGCACACGGCGGGGATGGCGTCAAGGAGAAGCCCGGCGTCCTCCCGCCCGATGGCGCCCTTCAGGGAGAGGCGGAGGAGCTCCACCAGGGAGAGGCCCGACACCACCCCCTCCCCTTCCCCCTCCACCAGGGCCCGCCACCGGTCCACGGCCCTCCCGTCCCCCTGGAGGAGGCGCACGAAGAAGCCCGAGTCAAGGGCGGTCAAGCTCACGCCTGCCCTCCTCCAGGGCCTCGAGGGCCTTTGGATCCACCTGGGCCTTTCCCGCCCGCTCCAGCACCTTGAGGCCCAGGGCCCGCCTGCGCCTCTCCCGGAGGTAGAAGTCCAGGGCCTCGGCGGTGAGGGCGCTCATGGACTTGCCCTCGTTCTCAGCGGTCTGCTTGAGGAGGCGGGCCAGGTCATCGGGGAGGTGGACGGTTAAGCGCATACAGTACGAGCATAACATGGAAGAGAAGTCTACATGGACTGCCCCGAGTATACTGAGAGGCGCATGGTCCTGACTGAGCGCATCCCCCTGGTGGCGGACGAGGCCGGAGGCCTCCGGGTAGAGGGCACCCGGGTCTACCTGGAAGACCTCCTGGACGCCTACGAGGGGGGCCTCTCCCCCGAGGAGATGGTCCTGGCCTACCCCAGCCTGAACCTCGCGGACGTGTACGCCATCCTGGCCTGGGCCCTGCGCCACCCGAAGGAGGTGGCCGCCTACCGGGAGAGGGTAAAGAGGGAGGCCCGGGAGGCGGAGGAGCGGGCCAGGGCCCACCTTCCTAAGGCCCTTTTAGCCCGGCTGGGTAGGGCGTGAGGCTCCTACTAGACGAGAACGTGGAGAAGGCCCTACTCCTGGGTCTGAGGCGGCGCCACCCTGGGCTAGACGTGGTGCGGGTGGTGGATGTGGGCCTTGGAGGGAGGTCGGACCCCGAAATCCTGGAGTGGGCCGCCAGGGAAGGGCGGGTGGTGGTGTCCAGGGACCGGGCCACCCTGAGCGCCGAGGCCGCGCGGCGCATAGAGGGGGGCAAGCCTATGCCGGGACTCATCCTCTTGCGCCGGGGGGTTAGCGTAGGCCGGATCCTAGAGGACCTGGAGCTCCTCCTGGCTACCGCGCGGCCTGGGGAGCTGGAGAACGCCATCCTGTACCTGCCTCTCTAAGTTTGGAGAAAACTCTAGGAACGCAAGTGCGGGACCTTATGGGGCCACCCTGGGAAGTGGCGGCTCTCAGAGCGTCCCCGCCCTGCCCAAGGTCTACGGGACCTCGGCGAGCCAAGAAGTCTCGGTCTCGAGGTCCCAGGGTTCCGTCTTCTAGACCGAGATCTACTCCCTTCAATCTGTCTCCCCCGCTCATGTTTCGGCGCGCTCCTATGGCAGCGCCTCGGTGACCGCCGCCTACACCGGCCCCCTCCCCGGCACCCTCTGCTACGACACAGACTGCCAGCAAGCGGCCCCGGGCTACTACACCGCCCCGGCGGAGCAGGTGATCAACACCTGGACCCAAAGCCGCACAGAGTCCTGTCCGACGGGCTACACGGGGAGCGTCACCGTCACCGAGCGGTGGCAGACCGTGAAGTACTGGACCCCGAGCGAGGGGGGGTGTCCTCGAGGGGGACGCTGAGCTTCACCAGCGCTACCCGGGATGAAAGAGTGAGCACGCAGAGGACAGAGAACTGTACACGACTGACTCCTACCGACACCCAGACCGACACCGGAGGTAACGGTAGCGGTGGCGGTTCCGGCTCCTGTGGTCCAGAGGCTCCGGCGGAGGAAGAAGTGGGCCGAAGTAAACCCCATCGCCATCCTTGCCTACGAGGTAGCCCACTTCCTCTCGGAGCTGAGGGCAGAGGAGCAGGGGCTTTTCCGCCTCTCTGAGAGGGACGCCCAGGCCCTCCGTGAATACTTCGCGAAACTAAGCCTGGGCGAGACGCCCGAACTCCCCGGGCACCTTCGCCGGGTCCTGGAGGAAAAGGAGTACGCCTCCACCGACTTCCTCAAGGATTACGGGGTGGAGCCCTCGGAGGAAGTCGACTACGACTACCTCATCCTCCGGGGGAAGGTCCGGGAACTTGTCGAGGAAGTTAAGCTCCTTTGGGGGGATCCGGGCCTCGCATTTGTCGAGGCCCTGATGGACGGGGCTACTCCCGAGGGGGCGGAGATCCGGTCTGGGTTGCCCCGTGCCCAGGCCGAGGAAATCCTCGCTCACCTCCGGCAGGAGCTGGAAGGTTGGGCGGACTAGACCCGAAGAGGGCGGTCTTTCCCCCGGTGAGGTCACCGGGGGGTTTTCGTTACACTAGGAGGTGAAGAATGCGGGTGCGGACCGTTGACGATATCGTGGAAGAGCTTTGGAGCACCCTGTGCCTCCGTCACGAACTCCCCGAGGACTTCCCCTATGTCCAGGTTTGGGGTGTGAACCCCGAGGAGCTAAGCCACGCTTTGGTCTCCTACGCCTACCACGGCGACCCTGAGGACCGAGAGGCCGTAACCCGAGCTCTGGGGCGGATCCTGCGGGACGTGCGGGAGAAGGGGTGGCATGTCCTCGTCTTCACCGTCTTCGATGGGTGGGTGTACTACGAGGGGTACACCCCGGTCCCAGGGGAGCGCTTTCTTGTCCCCTCCGGGGACACCCCGTGGGAAGTCCTCTCCACCCTGGAGGCCCGGGGAGTGCGCTTCCGTAGACAGGGGAGGAGGGTCGTGGTCGCCCCGGCGGAACTCGCGAAGGACACCTTCCGCGCCGTGGAACACCTCTTGCCCCTGGTGCTCTCCGTCCTGGAAGACGGGGAAGAGGTAGGGGCAGGTGAGGTCCTGCGGAGGCTCCAAGGCACCCTGAGCGCTCCCCGGGCGCAGGCGTAGGCGCGGGATGACGGAATAGCCCTTAGAGGTCTTCTCGGGAAGGGTCTAGGTCACACCACAGGAGCAGGGCTACCCTGAGTCCATTGAGGCTCAAGTGGCCCATGGCTACTAGAACCATCACTACAGCCCCGGCCTGGGGTTCTGTCTTCGGACGGTAGCCGTTAGCCCCAAGGGTCCAGAGCATGGCCGCCAGGGCCGTACGTTTGTTGCCGTCCACGAAGGGGTGGTTTTGGCACAGGCGGTAACCCAGGGCCGCTACCTTTGAGAAAAAGGTGGGGTAGGCGTCCTGGCCGCCCGCGCTTTCCCTGGGGGCATAGGCCGCGCTCTCTAGGAGCTTCCTGTCTCGTAGTCCGGGTGTCCCTCCGGTCTTCGCCAAGACGTTGGCATGAGCTTCGAGGATGGCCTCCGGGGTCAAGAACTTATGCTCCCCCTTGTGATAGTAAGGGGTTCGGGACACCGCGGTTCAGTAACGGGCCAGGAGCTTGAAGGTCTCCAGGTTCTCTTCGATGACCTCTTCCAGCAGGAGCTTCGCTTCCGAAAACGAGTCGGGGCGGCGTGCGGAGGACTTGCGCCCCACGGCCAGGGTCTTGCGCGTCTTTACCCTGGTCTTCGAGGTAGCCACGGGGGCCTTCTTCACGCCTCCAGGATACCACGGCTCCGGGTCGCCCCGTGCGCCACCCGCCCGCGACAGGGTAGACTCTCCTAGAACATGCCGAGGTCCCCGCGAGCGCACCTCGACCCCCTGAGCCGCTGGCTTTCCCTGGACTTCTCCCGCCCGGAGCGCTCTTACTACCCCGATCTTCGGGACTTCCTCTCGGAGCTTCTGGGATATCCCCGGGACAAGGTGGTCACGGAAGACCGCTCTGGAGAGGGGTACCCCGATCTGGTTCTCCTGAACGCCCAAGGGGACCCCTGGGTGGTGGGGGACTTCAAGCTGGAAGACCGCCACATCGCTGACCCCGCGAGCAACGCGGCCCTGTGGCGGGAGAAGCGGAAGTACGTGACGGGCACCACCCGGTACGTCCTCTTTGTCACGCCCCGGTACCTCCAGCTGAGGGACGCCACGGGGAAGGAGGTCGCCCTTCTGCACCTTCCCCGGGAGACCACGGACCTCCTCCGCCAGAAGCTCGCCCCCATCTCCTGGGAGAAGGCGAGGCACGAGGAGGACTGGAAGGCCCTGGTAGAGGGCAGGTTGCCCTACGCCTACCTGGTCCTGGACCCCGAGGGAACGCGGAAGCTTCAGGAGGACCTGAAGGTCTCCTTCGCCGAGTTGACGGAGGCCGCTAGCAGAGCCCTGACGAACCTGGAGGAGCGGTACCAGGAGTACCGCGAGAAGCGGGGAGAGGCCGAGCGGAACCTCGCGGGAGCCCTCGAGGAGACCCGGAGGCGCATCCTGGCCCGCATAGAGGGGGAGTACCCCGAAGCCCTGAAGGCTCTCTTCGAGCGGCACCTTCCCCGCTTCGCCGACCAGTATGGCCGGGAGATCGAAGAGGAGGAGGAGCCCGGCAACCCCCGCATCCGGGAGGCCTTCGCCGCCGACTCCACTGCCGCCCTCATCGCCCGGGTGCTCTTCCTGCGCTTCCTGGAAGACCTCGGCCTCACCAAGCGCCGGCTGACGGACGGGGGGCCGGAGCGCTGGCGGGAGTTCGTGCAGTTTCTGACCGACAAGGCCACCGCCCTGGTCAAGGTGGCCTCCCTCGACCTCTCCCAGGCCTACGCCGAACCCTTCGAGGAGGAGACCTTCTCTTGGATCCTGGAGACGAACGGGGAGATGGACCTCGCCCTCCAGAGGCTCATCCTCCGGGTGAACGCCTACGACTTCTCCGGCCTCTCCGAGGAGGTCCTGGGAGACATCTACCAGAACTTCCTTCCACCGGACAAGCGGAAGCGCCTGGGGGAGTTCTACACCCCCAAGGAGGTGGTGGACCTCATCCTCCGGGAGACCGCCCTGGCCCACGGGGAGAGCCTGTACCCGGAGGTTCTGGACCCCGCCTGCGGCTCGGGCTCCTTCCTGGTGCGCTACCTGCACCACCGGATGGAGGACGCCAAAGCCAGGGGGGTGCATTTGGACTCCGAGGCCCTCTCCCGCTCCATCTGGGGGTTTGACCTCAACCCCTTCGCCGCCTACGTGAGCATGTTCCAGCTCCTCTGGGGGTTCCTCCGGTTGAAGAAGGGGAAGCCGGAGGTCCACGTCTACAACCTCAACTCCCTCTTGGACGACAGCGACATCGCCTTCCTGGTCAAGCGGAGCCCGGGCGAAGAGGCGAGGGACGAGAAGGAGTGGGACTACGTGGTGGGCAATCCCCCCTACATCCGGGCGGAGAGGGCCAAGTACGGGCAGGCCATCCGCGATTTCTACCAGGAGGTCTGGGGACAGAACGCGGACACGGGCCTCCTTTTCCTCTGGCGGGCCATGCGGGGTTCCGGGGCCACCGCCAAACCCTGGGTGAAGAAAGGAGGGAAGCTCGGAATGGTGGTCTCCGGGGGTTACGCGAACAGCGAGGCCGCCGCCCCGGTCTGGTCCCTTCTCTGGCCGGGAAAGGAGTGGAGCCTCCGAAAACTGGTGTGGATGGAGTTTGTCGAAGAGAACGGTAGACAAAAAAACATCTGGGATGCGGCTCGCATTCCCTTGGTGCTCATCCTGGAGCGCACGCCTCCTAAGGAGGAAGACGAGGTGGAGATCTGGGTGCCCTCCTCCTGGCCGAAGGAAGCTCCCGAGCCCCACGAGGTGTCCAGGGTGCGGTACCGGGACTTCTTCGACCCCAAGGTGAACCCTCGAGGGGAGGCCAGGGTCAACGGGTACGGAGAGTACCTGCTTCCTCTCTTACGAGGAGAGGATGCCCCCCTTCTGAAAAAGCTCTATCCGGGAGGGGAGATCGCGGTCTTCCTGACGGAGGCCATGGAGACGCAATACACCCGGCAGAAAAGGCCCCAACCCTTCTGGTGGACCTACGGGATCCAAAGGGGAGGGGTCCCGGTGACCGAAAGCCCCCACGGGGCACGCCCTGTCCCCGTGCTGGCAGGGCGGGGGATGGCGGTGGCCTGGGAAGGAGAGAAGGCGGGGTACACCGACCTGGAAGCGGTCAGGGCACGCCCTTACGGAAAGCTCAGCCTCTGGGGTAGGGAAAATCCTCCCGAGAGCTATCTTGTCGTAGCCAATATAGCCTTGACCCCCTTTGGAGCCCTAGTGCGCCAGAGGGACGAAGGGGTAGTTCCAGCAGCCCTGGACACCCTTATCGTGGGGGTTCCCAAGCCCGACCTCGCGGAGGCCGTCGCCGCCTACCTCAACTCCTCCCTGGTCAGGTGGTACTGGGCAGTCCGCTTGAGAAGCGGGGTCATTCAGGGGTACTACGCCCACATTTATCCCCGCACCCTCGAGGCCCTTCCCTGGCCCAGGGAGCCAAGGCGTGACCTTTTGGACCGCTTGGCGGACCTGTACCGGACCTTGGAGGGCCAGGCGAGGGCTTCCCGGGACAACCCTCGGGAATGGCTGTCGAGGGAGGTGGAGAGGCGCATAGAGAACGGGGCGGTCTTGCCCCTGAGCGCTCCCCTTTTCGGCCTGGACTTCACCGGGTGGCAGGACCGGGTGCCTCCGAAGGACTTGCGCGTGGATGGGATGGTCCTCCGGGGATCGCTCCACGCCCGGCTTGACCTCCGTGACCCCGATCTGGCCCGCTTTGTCCACCTCTTGCTGACCTCCCTCGCGGCGGAGTTCGTGGCCTCCGAGGACCTGCAGAAGCTCTTCATTCCTCGGGACTACAAGGATCTCCTTCGGGAGTACCATGTACGGGAGAAGGCGTTCTCCAGGGCCAAGGGGGACTTCCTCAACACCCTGGCCGCCGTGGACGAGGCGGTCTTCGACCTCTTCGGCCTCACCTCCGAGGAGCGGAAGCACATCGTGGAGCGCCTGGGAAGCTTCCCCCTGGACCGCTTGCGTCCCAGGTATCCCTGGGATGTCGAAGAGATCCGCCCCCTGAGGGCGTACACGGAGGACAGGTTCAAATGAGCTACGAGGCACCCGCTTTCCAGAAAATGTCATTCGTGTGCCCCAGGTGTGGGGTCCTGGCGAAACAGGAGTGGTACAAACTGCTGTATGATCCCGATGATGCCCTAAACAAGGTTTCGGAGACGCTAAGGTATCTATTGCAACAAGATTCGAACCCCATTTTCTCAGATGCGGATAGGGAGCGACTTCTTTCTTCCGCTTTGAAGTTGCTACGCCAAGCTTTCAAGGTTCCCAAAGAGAAGGGAAGGGAACTTTGGATTGCCCTATGTCAGTATTGCGGAAGTTTTTCCCTCTGGCTGGGGGAGAGGATGCTTTACCCCCAGACGGGGGAGGCTCCTCCCCCGCACCCGGATATGCCGCCCGCAATCCGTGAGCTTTACGAGGAGGCCCGGGGTGTGCTTCCCGCTTCTCCTCGGGCTTCCGCCGCCCTGCTCCGGGTAGCCCTGGAGGGTCTTTTGGAGGAAGCAGGAAACGAAAAGGGGAGCCTGGCCGACCGCTTGAAGAGGGCTCACGAAGAGGGCAAGCTGACCACCCAGACCTACAAGCTCGCGGGAGTCCTCCGGCTCGGAGGGAACGCCGCCGCCCACTACGAACTCTGGAAGATAGACCCCTCCCAGGGGCAGGAAGACCGGGAGATGATCCTTGCCCTCTTTGAGTTCCTCAACGAGGTCACGGAAGAGCTCATTGCCAAGCCAAAACGGCTCGAGGAGATGGAGCAGAAGCTCTCCAGGAAGCTTCGGGAGGAAGGGCCGTGAACCTCTCTGACCTTCGCGCCCACTGGGACTACTTTCTGGCCTTGGACGAAGACCTCCGGATCCTCCGAAGGTACATCGCCTTCCACGAGGACAACCTGGAGACCTTCTCCCTGGAGCTTCACCGGATTATCCAAATGGCCGCCCTGGAGGTGGAGGCGGTCCTCCTCTCAGGACATCGAGGTCCACTTCCTCGACTTTTGAGCTTCGGGAGCTGACCTCCTACGCCGAGAGGTTGCGGAGCGAGGTGGAGGAGAGGTGGGGGGAGCTACCTCAGGACCTGCGCCGGGAGCTCGCGGTCCTGGCCCGTTCCTGGGAGAGCGGACCCCCTTCTCGATGCCTCTGGGGCAAGGCGGTGGACCTCTGGGAGGGCCTGAAGTTGAGCTTCGCCCTGGCGCGGGGGGACGTCACCAGGGAGGACCTGGGGGAGTTCCTACACGCGGTCAGCCTCCTTTCCCGGAGGGTGATGGACCGTTTGGAGGAAGAAGACCCCGCTTTTCGGGAAGCCTTGAGGAAGGCGCTTTCCGAGGAAAGGGTCGTGTCAAGATTTATGTGTAAGCG
>NZ_ATNI01000013.1:0-1818 GCF_000511705.1 Thermus sp. NMX2.A1 | reverse complement strand
GGATTTAAGTGGATTAAGGGGGAGTTTCTCAAGGGAGATGTTTCGTTGGGAGGAGAGGAGTCGGGGGGTATAGGCTTTCCTGAGCACCTCCCAGAACGAGATGGCATTCTGGCTTCGCTGCTGCTTCTGGAGAGTATAGGGGCCACGGCCAGTGGTCCAGCTGAGCAGTTTAAGGAAGTGGAAAAGCTTGTGGGATTCACGCACGCATATGACCGCCTAGATCTTCCGTTAGAAAGGCCTCTAGACCTTTCTCGCCTTCTAGAGCCCAGGCCCCTGGCGGGCCTTGTCCCTGTTGGCGTGGATACCTTGGATGGGGTAAAGTGGCTCTATTCCGACGGGTGGGTTCTTTTCCGGGCCTCGGGTACGGAGCCGGTGGTTAGGATCTACGTGGAGGCCCGTAGCCCCGATCTGGTGCGCGCTTTGTTGCGGGAGAGCCGAGCCTTTGTGGAGGGAGTATGAGGAGGTATGCGGTTATTCTCGCAGGAGGGCGTGGAGAGAGGTTCTGGCCCCTTTCTAGGCCGGAACGACCCAAGCCATTTCTGCGCCTTTTTGGCAATCAGACTCTTCTAGAGGCGACTTTTGCGCGGCTTCGGTCTATCTTTACTCCGGAGCGCATATTCGTGGTGGTTCCTCCACCCTTGGTGGCCTTGGTACGGACTGAGCTTCCGGAGCTACCCCCAGAAAATGTACTGGTTGAGCCGGAACCCAGGGATACTGCCTACGCTGTTTTATTTGCCCTTCAGCATTTGGGCGAGGGAATCGTTGCTTTCTTTCCTGCCGATCACTTTGTGGGCAACGAGGAGGCTTTTAGGGAAGATGTGAACTTAGCCCTGGAGGTGGCCGAGGAAAGAGAAGGCCTAGTGGCTTTAGGAGTTCTGCCCTCGTATCCGGCTACTGGCTACGGCTACCTGGAACAAGGCGAGGAGGTCCGTCAGCGAGTGTTCCGGGTGCGGCGCTTTGTGGAAAAGCCACCGAGAGAAAAGGCCATGCAACTTTATCGCTCAGGTCGCCATTACTGGAACGCAGGTATCTTCTTTGGGGGGAAAGAGGTGTGGATAGAGGAGTTTGCGCGCCATGCTCCGGATATCCTGAAGGGGGAGGTGCCGAAGGCCAGCGTGGATCATGCGTTGATGGAGAAAAGCCAGCGCGTATACATGATTCCGGCTTCTTTCCCCTGGGATGACCTTGGGGATTGGTTGGCCCTGGAGCGGCATTTGAAGGGGGAGGGCCAGAACCTGGCTTTGGCCCGGCATGTGGGTATGGACACCAAGGGGGTGATCGTTTATGCCAGCGGTGACGAGCTTGTTGTTACGTTAGGTTTGGAAAACCTTCTTATCGTCAGGGAAGGACGGGTTACCCTAATTGCCCACAAAGAGCGGATACAGGACTTGAAGGCTCTTCTTAGGGAACTGGAAAAGCTGGGAGAGCCGACGGTTGACGGTTGAGTGGCGTTACCTTGGAGCCCACATACAATGAAGAGGCTAGAGGTGTACGAGATTAGGGGTGTAGCCTTTGGATCCTTATGGCTTTTTCTAGGCGTGGTGGCCCGTCTTACCTTTCAGTTTATCGCATCAAATTGCAAGGAAGGCCCACTCGGACGGAAAGTGGACCAGGCTTCGTTCAAGCTCCGTTAAGGGTGAGGAAGTACAGTGAAGCCTGTGAGGGTAACTGTCCTTGGAAGCGGATATGTCGGCCTGGTCACGGCAGCAAGCCTGGCTTATCTGGGGAACCGGGTGGTGGGGGTGGATGTGGACGAGGAAAAGGTGGCGGCCTTAAACCGGGGCAAGCCTCCTTTCTACGAACCCCACCTGGAGGAAA
>NZ_ATNI01000012.1:0-29694 GCF_000511705.1 Thermus sp. NMX2.A1 | reverse complement strand
ATCAAAAGGGATTGACAAAAGTCCCTTGTGTTTGATAGCCTTCAACTGCACCCAAGGAGGTGTGTGGCTATGACGCAAACCTTGTCGCGTAGGCGGTTTGTCAAGCTGACGGCGGCGGCCACCGCCCTCTTCACCGCAGGGGGGAAGGCCCAGTTGGGATATGCACCCAGCCTTACGTACCCGGCGGTGAAGGTGGCCAACGTTGCCCAGGTGAAAACGGGCCAGCCCATCACCTTCAACTACCCCGATGCCTCCGCCCCGGCCATCCTGGTTAAGCTGGGCAAGCCGGCCATTGGAGGCGTGGGGCCTGGGCGGGACATCGTGGCCTTCTCGGGCCTTTGCACCCATATGGGTTGCCCTATCCAATACGAGGGGGGGAGGTTCATCTGCCGGTGCCACTACTCCATGTTCGACCCCGCCAAGGCCGGGCAGACCTACCAGGGCCTGGCCAGCTCCTGGCTTCCCCAGATTCCTTTGCGCATAGACGGCAAGGGTGATATTTACGCGGTGGCCGTGGCCGGTCTCATCTGGGGCCGGGTTAAGAACGTGTAGGAGGTGTAGGGTATGGCGCTTATTCCTAGAAGGGACCAGCTTCCCATTCCTCCCAAGAACGCTCGGGTGCACAACACGGTGTGCCAGTACTGCAACGTGGGTTGCGGCTACAAGGTGTACGTTTGGCCGGTGGGCGAGCAGGGCGGCTTGAAGCCTGACCAGAACGCTTTCGGCCTGGATCTTTCCCGGGCCCAGCCTCCCCTGGCTGGTCAGAGCTACACGGAGACCATGCACGGGATTACCGTGGGCAAGGACGGCCGCCAGTACCACGTGGTGATCGTGCCCGCCAAGGACAGTCCCATCAACCGGGGCAACTACTCTATCCGGGGTGGCACCAACGCCCTTACCGTGTGGAGCCTGGACCGGGGTACCCAGGACCGCCTCCTCTATCCCCTCTTGCGGGTGGGGGACCAGTTCCAGGCCATCACCTGGCAGGATGCCCTGACCCTCATGGCCGGGTTGATCAAAGGTATCCGGGACCGGGATGGCAGCGACGACAACATCGCCGTGAAGTGCTACGACCACGGGGGCTCGGGCCAGGGGTTTGAGGACAACTACGGGGCGGGCAAGCTCTTCTTTACCGCCCTCTCCGTGAAGCACATCGCCATTCACAACCGGCCCGCCTATAACTCCGAGGTCTGGGGTAGCCGCGAGCGGGGGGTGCACGAGCTCAACTACACCTATGAGGACGCCCGGCTGGCCGACACCATCGTTCTCTGGGGGGCTAACCCGTACGAAACCGCCACGGTGTTCTACGCCGAGCACATGCTCCCCAACCTACAGGGGAACACGGTGGCGGAAAAGCAGAAGGTCTTTGACCGAGGGGAGCCTGCGGAACCCGGGTACCTGATCGTGATTGACCCGCGGAAGACCTCCTCCTATACCATTGCCGAAACCGTGGCCAAGGACCGGGTCCTTCTCCTTCAGCCCAACTTGGGCACGGACTACATCCTGGCCAATGCCATCGCCCGGGTGATCTGGGAGCGGGGCTACTACGACATGGCCTACCTCGAGGCCCGCACCGACATGAAGCTTTTCGAGGAGTACAAGCAGAAGAGCCTCAAGCTTCAGGTGCCCTATGCCGAGTTCATGGCCGAGGTGGAAAGGATCACCGGCGTGCCCAGGGCCCAGATTGAGAAGGCTGCGGACTGGATTGCCAAGCCCAAGGCGGGCAAGTTCAAGCGCCGCACCCTCACCATCTACGAGAAGGGCATCATCTGGAACATGAAGAACTACGATCAGGTGGCGGCCATCGTGCAGCTGGCGGTCCTCACCCACAACATCGGCCGCCCCGGCACGGGCTGCGGCCGTCAGGGCGGGCACCAGGAGGGGTACGTGCGGCCTCCTGCCCCCACCCCAGGCTCCATCTACCGGGGTGGCCCCCCTGTCAACGTGGACAAGTTCCTCACGGACGGCAAGGGCAAGTTCTACTGGGTGATCGCCACCGATCCTTATTTGTCCACGCCAAACGCCCAGGTCTTCCGCAAGCGCATCCACGAGCGTACGGAGAAGCTCACCAAGGCCCTGGGTGCTGGTGGGGAGCCTGGGACCATCCAGGAACGGGTGAAGAAAATCCTGGACGTGCTCTACTCCGACCCGGATGCCCTTTTCATGGTGGTCCAGGACATTTACATGACGGAAACCGCCCGCGACGCCCACCTGATCCTGCCTGCGGCCGCCTGGGGTGAGGCCAACGACACCTCCATCAACTGCAATAGCCGTCTGCTCCGCCTGTACGAGAAGTTCATGGATCCCCCCGGTGAGGCCAAGCCCGACTGGGAGATCTTCAAGTGGGTGGGCCTGCGAATCGCCGAGCTCTACCGGGCCGAGGGCAAGCACCAGGAGGCCGCCAAGTTTGAGTTCGGCAAGAACTGGAACACCGATGAGGATGTCTTCCTGGCCGGGGCGGAGGAGTTCAGCGACAACCGGGTGAGCGAGGAGGACGAGGCCAAGCTGGAGCCCGAGAACTACAAGGGGGTCACCTATAAGTTCCTCAAGGAGGTGGGCCAGCAAGGCATACAAACACCTGTGCGCCGGGATCCCAAGACCGGGAAGCTGGTGGGTACCGTGCGCCGTTACACCCACAAGTTCGGCACCTCCGACGGCAAGTTCAAGTGGTACGGCACCGACGACTGGGAGGGCTACCCTCCGGAGGTGGCCAAGTACCTGGAAGGGGAAAGGGCCCGACAGTATCCCTTCTGGGTCACCACGGGGCGGGCCCAGACCATCTGGCAGACCGCCTACCACGACCGTCACCTGCCGGAAAAGGCAATGGCCCTCCCCTTGCCCTATGTGGAGGTCAACCCCCAGGATGCCAAGCGGCTTGGCCTCCAGTCGGGGGACCTGGTGGAGGTCTACAACGAAGAAGGAAACGGCACCTTCATGGTTTACGTGACCGATGCGGTGAAGCCAGGGATGCTCTTCCTGGTCATGTACCACTGGCGGGGCACTTCCAACTCCTTGGTTTCGGGCTACACCGATCCCAAGACCACCATTCCGTGGTACAAGGGCACCCGGGCTAACCTCCGCAAGGTGGCAGGGGCTATCCCTTCCGTGCAGCAGACGGCTAGCCTCCTGCAACAGAACAAGTTTGACTAAGTCCTGACGCTCGCCTAGCCCCGCCCCCAAAGGGGGCGGGGGCCTCCTTTGTGGCTGGGGTAACACCCTTGGGTTGGTCTTTCTGGGAGAATGCCTAAAGTCCTCCCCGGCCTTGGAGCTGGGCGGTGGAAGGCAGGTTGGGGCAGTCTACCGTTAGCTCTCTAGGTGCAAAGGAGGACGAAGAGAGCCTTGGGACGCTTGGGATGAGGGTTCTGGTTGTTGGCGGGACGGGCTTTGTAGGCCGGCACCTGGTGGCCCGGCTTGTGCAGGGGGGCCACACCCCCTTGGTCCTCTCCCGCACCCCCAGGGACCTTCCCAAGGGAGCGGTCCACATCCCCGGGGACATCACCCGGGAGGTACCGACCCTCGAGGGGGTGGAGGCCGCCATCTACCTGGCGGGGATCATCCGGGAGAAGGACCAGACCTTCCGCCAGGTGCACGTGGAAGGGGTCAGGAACCTTCTTGTGGCCCTAAAGCGGGCTGGGGTGGGCCGGCTTCTTCACATGTCCGCCCTGGGGGCCAGGCGGGGGTCGGGAAGCCGCTACTATGAAACAAAGGCTGAGGCGGAGGAGTTGGTGCAGGAAAGCGGCTTAAGCTACGCCATTTTCCGCCCCAGCCTCATCTTCGGCCCCGGGGACGAGTTCTTTGGCCAAGTCCTGAGGGGCTTGGTCTGTGGGCCCTGGCCCTTCGTGCCCCTCATCGGGGATGGAAGCTTCCGCTTTCGCCCCGTCTACGTGGAGGATGTGGCCGAAGCCTTTGCTGGGGCTTTGGAAAGGGGCCTCGAGGGCACCTTTGACCTGGTGGGGCCCAAGGAGTACACCTTCCGGGAGCTTTTAGGGCTTTGCATGGAGGTTTTAGGGCGGAAAAAACCCTTTCTCTCCATTCCCCTAGGGTTTATGGACCTGGCCGTACCCTTCCTATCCCGCCTGCCCTTCGCCCCCATCACCCAGGACCAGTACCTCATGCTGAAGGAGGGGAACACCGCTCCCTTTCCCGAAGCCCTAAAGGACCTCCTCCCGGCGCCCAAGGCCCTGGAGGAGGTCCTTCCCACCTACCTCAAGTGCTAGGCAGGCTCTTTCCCGTCCTGCCTTCGTTTTCCAGGCGGCAGGCGGGCCTAAGCCGCACCCCCAGGGCGGTGCCCAGGAGGGCGAAGACCCCCCAGAGGGGACCGTGGAGGCTGAAGGAGGCAGTGCCCCCCAGGTAAGCCCCGATGTTGCAACCCCCTGCCAGCCGGGCTCCGTAGCCCATGAGCACCCCTCCCAGGAAGACCCCCAGGTGGGTGGTCCAGGGGATGCGGCGCAGGTCCTGAAACCTAAAGACCCCACCCAGGGTGGCTCCCAGGAAGGCTCCCAGGAAGACCCCGAAGTTGGTCACGCTGGTGGGGTCTTTCAGGATGCTCTGTTCCAGCTTTTCGGCGAAGGCCGGGTTGTTGAAGAGGGCCCAATCCATCACCGGGATCCCCAGAAGTTGGGCCAGCTTGCCCCCCCAAAGGGCGAAGGCCGCCGTTACCCCCCAGGGGCGGCCCAATAACAGGAGGATAAGGAGGCTTCCTAAGGCTAGGACTGCGGCACCTCCCACCGGGCTCCAGGGGCCGAAGAGGGGGTGGGTGGCTTCCCGTTGCCAGAGAGGTACCACCTGGCCCGTGCGCCTTTTTTCCACCCGGGAAACCAGAAGGTAGAGGAAGGCCAAAAGGCCTATCCAGAGGAGAAGGCCCATGTAGGGGGAGGAAAACCAGGTGAGGGCACTACCTGGGTTCCAGGCGGGAAGGGCTTGCCAGTAAGAAAGGTGGTAGACCCCCAGCAAAGAACCCACCATGAAGCCCAGGAGAACCAAAATCCCCCGGGTGTCCCCGCTTCCCGTGTGGTAGAGGGTACCGGAGGCGCACCCGTCCCCAAGCTGCATGCCGATGCCGAAAAGGAAAGCCCCCACGGCGAGGGCGATCCCGATGGGTACCACAAACCCCTGCACCGCCTGGCCAAAGGCTTCCCCTTGGACCAGGAAGGGGAAGAAAAGCAGGCTGGCGAGGGTAAAGAGGAGAAAGTGGGCCCTCAATAAGCGGCTTTCCCCCGTGAGGAGGAAACGCCGGAACCCCGAGGCGAAGCCAAACTTGGCGTGGAAAAGGGCTAGTCCTAGGAGGATGGCTACCCAGAAGGCCAGGACCAGCCTGACACCGGAAGCCAGCCAAACGCCGTAGGAAAGACCCAGGGTCGCCAGGAGAAAAAGACCGAGATAAAGGGGTTGGATGGGCTGCGGCCGGTTCATGCCTTTTATGGTACCTATGAGTCTGCAAAAGTCAAGGGTATCTATCCCGTGATAAGACAATGGGCCTGGAAGGGGATTCCAGGCCCGAGGGGTGGAAACCCTTAGAAGACGAAGTCCTCGAGGTACCAGCGCTCGGTCTTCTTATGCTCCTCCTTGGGGTCCATCTTTTCCGCGTGGGCCAGGAGGACGATGAGCTTTTTCCCCGGGGTGATCTCCACGTCGGTGGCTTCCCCGGTTTTCAGCTTGCGGCTGAACTCCACCACCCAGGTATCGTTCTCGTAGGTGGCCGCAGCGGCCAGGATGGAGTTTTTCCCTCCCTCCTTCTCGTCGGTTACCGGGGCTCCCGTGCGCTTGGTCTGGTACATGTCCAGGGCCACCAGCTTGCCCCCTTCCATGTAGAAGAGGTACTGGTCCGCTCCCTTCTTCTTGTCGGTCTTCTCCGGCAGGAAGCCCATGCCGATCCAGCCCTTGCTCTTGCCCTCGAGGGCCAGATACAGGGTGTCCCCCACGATGCTCCAGTGCAGGGTGATGCCGCTTTTCTCGTGCTTGTAGGTTTTGGCGTACTCCCCGCTGGCGATCCTCCCATCCACCTTGGGTGCCTGGGCCAGCGCCCCACTCAGGACCAGAACCAGAAGCCAGACGATGCCCTTTCTCATACCCTTTACCTCCCTTTAGTCCCTTATGGTTATGCCCACCACGAAGGCCACCGCCCCCACATGCGTGTGCGCCAGGGCTGCCAGCACAGGGCGGCTTCCTTCAAAGGCTTCCAGAAACCCCTTGAGGCTCCAAAGGCTTACCTCGGCATCCTGGGCATTCCAAAGTAGGTGATAGTAAGCCCCCAGGATGCCTGTGGCCACGGTTACCAGCATCCAGAGTAGGAAGGGGTAGCGAACCCACTTGCCCCGGTGGAAGAACATGAGAAGGGTCAGGGGAAACCCCACCAGGGACACGAAGAAGGGGATGCGGCTTTGCCAGCTTTCCGTCCAGTGGTCCAGGATCCAGTGCTCCATGCCGTAGAAGACAAAGCCCACCAGGGCGATGAGGAGGAAGATGGACCGCAAGAACTCCAAAAGCCTTTCCTCCTCGGTTTGGGCTTTGATGAGGGCTTCGATCATACCTCACCTCCTACCTGGCCCGGTAGATGGCCAAAAGCCCCGTTACCCCTATGTGGGTAAAGGCCAGGGCCGCCAGGACGGGGCGGCTTCCCGCCATGGCCTCCATGGCAGCCTCAAACTCCCAGGCCACCTCCCCCTCAAAGTTCCAGAGCAAGTGGAAGTAGGCCCCGAGCACACCGGTGAACACCGAGGCCCACATGGTGAGGATGAAGGCCCACCTCACCCAGGGGGTTTTCCGGTCAAAGAGCACCCACAGGGTGAAAATGAACCCCGGGATGGCTACAAAGAAGGGGATCTTACTCTGCCAGCTTTCCGTCCAGTGGTCCAGGAGGAGGAGCTCCACCGGATACATCACCCATCCCACCAAGCACAGAAGAAGCATGACCAGGCGGATGAACTCCAGGGCCCACTGGGTTTGGGTTTGGGCGCTTCTGAAGGCGGGTATCACCGTTCACCTCCTACCCCTGCAAAGAGCCTAACACGGGTATTGTAGGAAGGATGTCCCCCGGGGTACCCCGGGGGACATCCCTAGACCGGTATCAAGTTCACCCGGGTTTCGTAGAAGACCACGCTTCCCCCTACCACGTCGGTGAGGGCCATGTCCTTAAGGTACGGGTCCAGGCGCATGGCGGCGTTGGCGTGGACCCCCGTGGCCCGCCTGGGGTCTCCCTTGATCACCTGGCCGTTGATCACCATGTCGCTGGCGCCATAGGTCCAGTGGCCCCAACCTAAGGGGAAGGTAACGCATCCCGGCCTCAGGCCCTGCACCACCTTGACCTTGCCCACCATGGGCTTCTTGCCGAAAGGTCCCAGGTCCCATTCCCCTTTGGGATCGGTGGCGGAAACCACCCTGACGAGCTGGCCATCCCGGAGCCCCAGGCGTGCTGCATCTTGGGCGCTTATCAGGATTTCGTTTCCGGGTTTGATGGCCAGGAGCCAGTAGTTGCTTATGGTGCGGCTCTTGGTCTGGAGGATGTCCCGGTGGGTGAGAAGGACAAGGCCGTATCCAGGGTCGCGGAGCTGGTTGCCAAGAACGTCTTGGTACGGAGGGAAGTAGGCGGGCAAGGGCCAGTAGGGTTTCCCCGTCATGGGATGGAGAGAAAGGGCCTGTTTTTCCAGGAAGAGGTTGACCTGTTTCCCGTAGCGGTTGGCCACCAGGTCGCCCGGGGCGTAGGCTTTGCCGAACTCCTGGAACCGCCCGCCCCGGTTCAGGAGGTAGACGGTCCGGCGGAAAAGGCCCTCGTCGCCGATGGCTTTCCGCCAGCGCTCCTCGTCAAATACCGAGGAGGGAAGGTGGCGGCGGGCCTTGCGGAAGACCTCCACCTCCTCCTCGCTGGCCTCGGGAAGGGCATCGGAGCCATCCGCCTTTTCCCCAAAGGCCAGGTTGGCGGCCAGCTTCAGGTAGAAGTGGTCGGGATGGGTGAAAGGCATCCCGTTGGCGAACCCTTTTTCGCCGAAGCCCGGCAGGCCCAGGTGCTCTGCCAGAGCGAGGAGGAAGCTCTCGAGGGAGATGGGCATCTTTTGACCGAAGACCTCCACCTCTTCGGGTATGGGGGCAATGGCAGGCTGGCGGACTGGCTGGACCTTCCAAATAATGGAGGGATGGCTCCCCTGGAACTCCCAGCGCTCCAGATAGGAGAGGTCGGGGATGATGTAGTCGGCGAAGAGGTAGGTATCCCCCACCACGATGTCAAAGGCCACGATGAGGGGGATTTTGTCGGGGTCCAGCATGGCCCTGATCTGTTCGCCGCCTCCTGGCAGGGCGTAGGCGGGGGAGCCCATGTAGTGGAAGAGGATTTTGATGGGATAGGGGTAGCCCTGGGCCGCCGAGGGCAGGATCTCCTGGTAGACGTCGGAGGCATGGGGGTACCAAGGCCGCTTGGCGGGAAAGCCCTCAAAGAGGGTGGTGTCCTCGTATTTGACCTCATGGCGGATGAGGCTGATGCCAAAGGGCGAAAGGGGTTTGGGGTGGAGCTTGGCCATGGGGAAAGGTCCTCCCGCCTTACCCCCAGTGATGTCGTAGGTGCTGGCCTGCACGAATCCGCCTTGGTGGTCAATGTTGCCGAGAAGGGCGTTAACCGTAAACCAAGCAAAGGCGTTGTAGAAGCCGTTGGTGTGCTGGCTAGCTCCGCGGTGCACGTCTACCACAGCTTTCTTGCCGTACTGGGCCAGCTTCTCCGCCAGGAAGCGGATGTCCGGTTCCTCCACCCCGGCGAAGGCCGCCCAGGTCCTCACCTGATGCCGGAAGGCTTCTTCCTTGATGAGCTGGAGGGCGCTCTTTACCGGGATGCCGTTTAAGGTGGTGTTCACCCAAAGCTCGCCAAAGACCGGCTGAGCTTCGTCGTTGGGGTTGAAGGCCACGGGCCGGTCTTCCTGAAGAACCACGGGGGCGTCCAGCTCCACCTCCTTGTCCCCCACCTTGGCCTTGGGTTTGGGCAGGCCCAGGTCGCTGGCCCTAAGAAGCCTTTCCGGCTTGCCGTCTTTGAGCTTCACCAGCCAGGTGGCGTTGGTCCAGCTGCTCTCGCCGATGGCCTTGGCGGCTCCCCTGTTGGCGGCAGAGAGGAACTTGGCGTCAATTTTGCCCCATTCCAGGAGAAGCCGGATCACCCCCATGGCGATGGCGGCGTCGTGGCCGGGTTTGGGGGCAATCCAGCGGCTTGCGCCCTTCACCGCCTTCTGCGCCCGCGGGTCCACCACGGCGTATTCCAGTTCCCCCTTGCTGGCCCTTTCCGTGATCCAGCCCACCCTTAAGGGGGGGCCGTAGTTCCCCTCAAAGACGTTGGCCCCCACGAACACCACGAAGCGGGCCTTGGAGAGGTCCGCCTGCCAGTAGAACTTAGCCCCACCCGACCAGGAAAGCTTTCCTGAGGCGTCAAAGGTGGGCTGTTCGCTCATGGCCTTGCCCGTGAAGTACAAGGAGCCCTGGCAAACAGTGGTGTGGCCGTGAAGGTTAACGGTGCCGAAGCTTTGGGAGAAGAACCAGCGGATGAAGTCCGAGCGGCCCGCCTTGAGCCGGCCCCAGGCGAAGACCACCTGGTTGTTCTTGGGACCGAGGTCGGGGTGGTCGGGATTGATGAGGGTGTGGAGATATTCCTTGAAGTCCTCCTTGAACTTCTCTACCAGGGCCTTTTTCTTCTCCCGATCCTTTTCCGCCCAGATGGCCCTCACCGCCTGGGCCATGCGGGTCATAACGGCGGGGTCCTTGAGGGCCCAGAGGTCTTTCAGCCCGGGATAGACCCGGTCGTCGCCCAGGTGGGCAAAGAGCTTGCCCCCTTCCACGATTTCCTTCACCGCCTGGTGGAAGGGGATCTCCTCCCACTTGCCGCTTCCCCTGGGGCCCGCCCGCTTGAGCACCTTGCGGATACGGTAGGGGTCATAGGCGGTCTGGATCCCTGCCTGGCCCTTGGGGCAGAGGGCCCCGTCCACCTTGGCCAGGGTGTGGATATCGGTGTTGAGGGGCAGGTGGGGGCGGAAGGTCCAGGGGGAAACGGGGTTGCCGTCAATCTTGCTGGCCACGCCCTCGTAGAGCTTCACCTTGATGGGGCAGCCGGTGTTGCACTGGAGGCAGCTGGAGTAGATGGTGTTCTCCGGAAGCTGGATCTCGTAGGCCCCCATGCCCTGGGCACCTCTCTCCTGCAGGGCAAGGCCGAGGGGTCCCAGCAGAACGCCTGTGCCCGAAAGCTTTAACAGGTTGCGCCGGGAAAGCTTTTCCATGCTCACCTCCTAAACCAGGTAGTAAACGCGGGGCTTGGTGCCCACCTCTTCCTTTAGGCGCATCACGTTGGGCTTCTTGATGAGCTCGGAAACCAAGGAGGAGGGATCCTCGAGGTCCCCGAAGTAGGTGGCCCGGCCGATGCAGGTGACCACGCACTGGGGCAAAAGGCCCCGTTCAATGCGGTGCAGGCAGAAGTGGCATTTGCGCACCTTGTCCATGGGGCCTGCCTCGTCGTCCCGGTTCACCTTCTTGCCCCACTCGTAGACGGGGAGTTCCTCATAGGGCATCTGCCCTTGGCCCGGGGTGTTCTCCGTCCAGAAGTAGCCGTCGTCCTTGTGACGGGAGTTGTAGGGGCAGGGGGGGATGCACTTTTCGCACCCCACGCAAAGCTCATAGTCGATCTCGACGATTCCGTCCTTCCTTTTCCAAGTGGCATCGTAAGGACAAGCGGGAACGCACGGGGGCTCGTCGCACTGCATGCAGGGTCTGGGCACGAAGCGGTAGGTGACGTGGGGGAAGGTACCCACCTCTTCTTCGCTCACGGGCCGGTAGACCACACCTGGCGGCAGGCGGTTTTCCGCCATGCAGCTCACCGTGCAAGCATGGCAGCCCACGCATTTCCTCAGGTCAATGACCATGCCCCAGCGGCGGTTGGGGTTCTTGAGGGCCCGCTCAAGCTCTTTCTGCATGCGGAGGAGGGCGTCCTCCTCCTGCGGGGTAAGGGGCGTGGCTGGAGCCTGGGGTACACCTTGGGCTAGGCCGGGCGCCACCATAGAGGCGAAAACGGCGCTGGCCATTTTGGCCAGGAACTGGCGCCGGTCCCGGTGGACATCTCCCGGGCTTATCTGGATCTCCCGTTCCATCCTTCACCTCCTCTCGTCCTAAGGGTAGGTGGGCCTGGAAGGGCCAGGTAGAGGTGGATGGCCGGACACCAATGTCGGGCAACTTTCCTACAGCTCCGGGGACATCTATACCCTTTAGTCCCTTCTATTCTGGGGTGGGTGAGGCCAGTCGGGTTGGGACTCCTGTTGCTTGCGGGATGCCATGCGATTCCCGATGTGCCCCTAAGTCCTCCTTACGCCCTGGAGGTCCAGGAGGCGGAGGTGCGGGTGGTGGTGGCTGGGATGCGCTCACCCCAAGAGCAAGAGCCTTACCGGGTTTTCCTGCAGGGTTGGGGAAAAGCTTTGGGAGTCAGAGTGGAGGTATTCGGACGGCGTACCTATGCGGAGGTCCTCGAGGTCCTGCGCAAGGGGGAGGCCCAGTTGGGGTTTTTATGTACGTTGGCCGCAGGCTTGGGGGTGGAGGAGGGTTTCCTGGAGCCCGTTCTGGAAAGTGAAACCCTGTTCCCCTACCAAAGCGTCGTTGTGGTTCGGGAGGAGGCCCCTTACACCTCTTTACGGGACCTTAAGGGGTTGCCCTTTGCCTTTACCGACCCTCTATCCAATACCGGCCACGCATGGCCGAGAATCCTGGCTTCGGGATTGGGCGAGGATTTCTTCCAGCGGGCCTTTTTCACCTACGGCCATGACCGGGCCCTCAGGGCGGTCTTGCAGGGCCTGGCGGAAGGGGCTGCGGTGGACCGGGTGGTCTATGAAGCCCTAGGCTTGGGCGGTCTTAGGGTGCTGGCCCAGGGCCCCGAGGACCCCGCACCGCCCGTGGTGGTTCCCGTGGGGCTTTCCCCGGTGGAAAGGGAGCGCTGGGTGGAGTCCCTCCTGCGGTATGCGGCCACGGAGGAGGGGAAAAAGGCGTTACGGGCGCTTGGGCTTAGGGGATTCCGCAGGGCGGAGGCCCAGTCGTACCGGGGCGTCTACCTTAGGGCCAAGGAAGTCTTGCCATGAGGCTCAGCGTCCAGCTCTTCCTCACCGTGCTCCTGGCGGCCACGGCTACCGGTGGGGTCTTGATCCTGGGAGGGAGTGCCTTCCTTTATGCGGAAGGAGAAAGGGCCTTGTGGCAGGAGGTGCGGCTTGGTGCCCGGGATCTGGCGGCCTTGGTCACTGACGATGTTCTTCTGCGCGACCTGCTTGCTGTCCGGCAGAAGCTTGACCTTGCTCGGGAGAGATACCCGGGCTTTGCCTATGCCTATGTCCTGGATTCCCAAGGGCAGGTGGTGGCCCACACCTTGGCGGAAGGAGTTCCCCAGGCCCTGGTTTCCCTGGGTGGGGAAGGGGTGTTGCGGTTGGGGGGGCAGGTGGTTTACCAGGCCGAGGCTCCCATCTATAGCGGGGAGGCGGGATGGGTGCGTCTCGGGTTATACCAGGCTCCTCTGTGGGCTGAGGTGGGGCGGGTGGTGCGAACGGGGTTTTTTGGCCTCCTTTGGGCGGTGGGGTTGGGGGTGGGCCTTGGATATTTCCTGCTTACCCGGTCCCTCGAGCCCCTCTACCAAATGGCGGAAGGGGCAGCGCGCCTGGGTAGGGGTGAGATGGTCCGTTTCCCCGAGCCTGGGGGTGAGCTGGGTTTGCTGGGCCGGGCCCTGAACCGTATGGGAGAGGAGGTGAGAAGGCGGCATCGGGAGCTCATCCTTCTCAACCGAATCCTGGCGGAAAGCCATGCCCTCCGAGTGGAGGAGCTCCTGGAAAGGGTTCTTTCTCTATTGGTGCGTGAACTCTCCTTTACCTGCGGGGAGTTTTGGTTGGAGGAGCAGGTGGTCAAGCAACTGGGTGATCGGGGAGCATGTCCGCTGGGTGAGGTTAGGCGTTTTGTCGAAGAGGCCTGGAGGCTGGGGCACCCGGTGGGCACGGACGGGATCTTGGCGGTACCCGTGCCCCCCGGGGGAGCCCTTGTGCTCTATGGTCAACCCAAGGTGGAGCCGATTTGGCTGCAGGGATTATTGAGCGCTCTTTCTGGGCCCCTTTCCACCGCTTTGGAAAACGCCCGGCTTTACGAGCTTTTGGAGGAGAAGGACAGGCAGCGGGCGGAGCTATTAAGGGCTTGGCTAAGGACCCAGGAGGAAGAGCGGAAACGCATCGCCCGGGAGCTCCATGACGAGGTAGGCCAGGCCCTTACCGGTCTTATCCTGGGCCTCGAGGGCTTTGCGGGGGAGAAGGCCCTGGCCCTAAAGGAGCTTGCTCGCCACACCCTTGCGGAGGTGAGGCGGCTGGCCTTGGATCTCCGACCAAGCGTTTTGGATCACCTGGGTCTGGAGGCGGCCTTACGCCGGTATGTGCGGGAGTTCAGTGAGCGTACGGGAATTGAGGTGGATCTTTCCTTCCACCTGCGCAGTTCCCTTTCCCCTGAGCTGGAAATCGTCATTTACCGTGTGGTTCAGGAGGCCTTGACCAACGTGGCCCGCCATTCCGGTAGCCCCAGGGCGGCGGTAGGGGTGCTGGAGATGGACAGGGAGGTAAGGGTTTTCGTGGAGGACGAAGGCAGGGGTTTTGATCCCAGGTCGGTGGGTCTAGGGCATCAGGGGCTATTGGGCATGCGGGAGCGGGTGGAGCTGGTGGGAGGTAGACTTATTCTGGAGAGCGCTCTCGGGGAGGGTACCCGTATCCAAGTACGGCTTCCCTTGGAGGTGCCGGGGTGATCCGGGTGGTGCTGGTGGAGGACCATGGGTTGGTGCGGTCGGGGCTACGGCATCTTCTAGAGGCTCGAGGGCCCATCCAGGTGGTGGGGGAAGTGGGTACCGGGCAGGAGGCCTTGGCCCTGCTAGAGGCCGTGGAGGCGGATGTGGCCATACTGGACGTTTCCCTTCCCGACTGCACGGGGATTGAACTCTGCCGCACCCTGCGGGAGCGCTTTCCCAAGCTTAGGCTTCTCGCCCTTTCCATGCACGAGGACCTGGAGTATGTGCGGGGTTTCCTGCAAGCGGGAGGCCAGGGTTACGTGAGCAAGGCAGCGGTGGATCAGGAGCTCTTGGATGCGGTTTTGGCCCTAGCCCGGGGGGAACGGTACCTGAATCCGGCCCTGGCCATGCGCCTGGCCATGGAGATCGTCCGAGAGGAAGGGGAAGAAGAACCCCTCTCCCCGCGGGAGGAGGAGGTACTTCGCCTTTTGGCCAAGGGTCTTTCCCACAAGGAGGTGGCGGAGCACCTTTCCATATCGGAAAAAACCGTGGCCACTTACCGGGAGCGGGGTATGGAGAAGCTGGGGCTGAAAAGCCGCAGCGACCTTCTGAGATATGCGGTCAAGAGGGGTTGGCTACGGGGCTAACCCAAGGGTTTGCTTTATGCGTATCTACCCTGCGATGTGGGTGACGGCATGCTGGCGGCGACAACCCAGCTTCTGCCCGAAGCGGCGGCTCTTGCAAGCACCTCTTGGCCTCCTCTCCGATGAAGCGGCCATGGGAGGCTAGAGGGGTTTGGCGGCTTGCATTTTGGCGTAAAAGGCGTGGGTCAAGGCGATGGCCAGGGCATCGGCCAGGTGGCTGGGCTTGGGAGCCTCCTTCAAACCCAGGATGCCCCGGACCATCAAGGCCACCTCTTCCTTACCGGCGTGCCCGTGCCCGGCCAGGGCCTGCTTCACCTGCATGGGGCCGTAGGCGTAAACGGGAACCCCGGCCTCAAAGGCCGCCACCAGCACCGCCCCCAGGGCCCAGCCCACCTTGTAGGCCAGTTCGTTCTGCCGGTAGAAGAACTGCTCCTCCACCGCCAGGGCCTCGGGGTGGAAGCGGGCAAGGGCCTCCTTTACCCGGGCGTGGATGCGCCCCACCCGTTCCTGGGCGGGTTCCTTGTGGGAGGTCCTCACCACCTCCCCGTGGAGGAGGTGGGCTTTTAGGGTGCCCTTGGGCTCCACCTCCACCACCCCCAGGCCCAGGTGGGTGATGCCGGGGTCTATGCCCAAAACCAACATGCCTCGAGGTTCCTAGTTTCCCTTTCTAGGGGGGTAGTCCGCATCCCCATAGCGGATAAAGGCGGGGATGTCGAAGTTATAGGGATCGGCGTGGGTCGGGAAGTCCACGGGCCTAAGCGGCTTGGGCACCACGGTGCTTTCCCCGAAGCCTGCGGCGATGAGGATCACCCGCAGTTCATCCTGGGCCCGTTCATCGTAGGTGACCCCGTAGAGGATGTCCACATCCTCGTTGCCCGTGGCCTCCCGCACCCGCTCCACCACCTCCGCCGCCTCCATAAGGGAGAGGTCCTCGGAGCCCACCACGTTGAGGAGAAGCCGCTTGGCTCCCTCAATGGAGCGTTCCAGGAGGGGGCTGTGGGTGGCGGTCTTGGCGGCTTCCTCCACCCGGTTTTCCCCCCGTCCCGCCCCGATGCCCATGAGCACCTGGCCTGCCCCCTCCAAAAGGGTTTTCACGTCGGCGAAGTCCACGTTGATGAGGCCCGGGAGATTGATGACGTCGGTGATGCCCTTGACCCCGTGGTAGAGGACCCGGTCGGCGATGAGGAAGGCATCCTTGAGGCTTACCTTCTTGTCCACGGCAGAGAGGAGGCGGTCGTTTTGCACCACCACCATGGCGTCCACCCGCTCCTTAAGGCGCTTGATACCCTCTTCCGCCGCCTTGAGGCGTTTCGGGCCTTCGAAGCTGAAGGGGCGGGTCACCACGGCCACGGTGAGGGCTCCAAGCCGCTTGGCGATATCCGCCACCACCGGGGCGCTTCCCGTTCCGGTACCTCCCCCCATGCCGGCGGTGATAAAGACCAGGTCGGCCCCGTCCAAGGCTTCGGCGATGAGGTCCTCGGCCTCGAGGGCCGCCTTCTCCCCGATCTCGGGGTTGGCCCCGGCCCCAAGGCCCCGGGTGAGCTTCTCCCCAAGCTGGATGCGCTGGTCGGCCAGGCTCTTGGCCAGCACCTGGGCGTCGGTGTTGGCGGCGATGAACTCCACCCCCAAAAGCCCCGCCTCAATCATGCGGTTCACCGCGTTGTTCCCCGCTCCCCCGAGACCGATGACCTTGATAACCGCTCCCTCCATCTCTGCCTCCTCTCCCCAAATAGATCCAGAACTAGAACAGGTTATTCAGAATCTCCTTGATCCTCGCCCAAAGACCCTCACCCTTAGCCTTTTCCTCACGCCGTTCCCTTCTTTCCCGGGCCCTCCGGGGCTCGGGTGCGGTGAGGGGCAAGGTGGTGGCGTACCGGACCAAGCCCACGGCGGTGGCGTGGGCGGGGGTGGCCACCACGTCGGTGAGCCCGGAAACCCCATGAGGCTTACCCACCCGCACGGGAAGGCTGTACTGCTGCCTTGCCAGGAGGTCAAAGCCCTTAAGAAGGGCGCTTCCCCCGGTGAGGATGACCCGATTGACCTTGATCTCCAAGGGTCCTAGGGCCTCGTCCACCGACTGACGGGCCAGGTGCAGGATCTCCCGCAGGCGGGGGCGGATGATGCGGGCGAGCTCGGGGGCAGGCACCTCGCCCAAGGACCCTCCTTCCTGGTTGATCTCCAGAACCAGCTCGGGATCCGCCAGTTCCGGCAAGGCCGCCCCGTACTTGCGCTTCACCCTTTCCGCCTCCTCGAAGGGGATCTTGAGGAGCTGGGCGATGTCTTGGGTTACGTGGTCCCCACCCAAGGGCAGAACGGAGGAGTGGGCCAGACGGCCTTCCCGGAAGACCGCCACCTCGGTGGTGCCTCCACCCACGTCCAGGAGGAGCACGGTCATGTGTTCCTCCTCGGGGGACAGCACACCGAGACCGCTGGCCAGGGGTTGGGCCACCAGGGCCTCGATCTCCAGACCCGCTTCCCCCACCGCCCGGCGCAGGTTGGCCAAAGGCCCACGGCCTGCGGCCACCAAGTGCACGTCCACCTCGAGGCGCACTCCCGCCATGCCCACGGGATCGCGGATGCCCTCCTGGCCGTCCACCTTGAACTCCAGAGGCAGGGCGTGTAGGAGCTCCAGGTCGGCATCAAAGGGGTAGGCCTTGGCCTGCTCGATGGCCCGCTCCACGTCGGCGGCGCTGATGCTCTGACCCCGGCGGATGGCGGCCAGGCCGTGGCTGGTCACGCTTTTGAGATGGGGTCCTCCCACCCCCAGGATGACCCGCTCCACCTTCACCCCGGCCACCCTCTCCGCCTGGTGGACGCTTTGGCGGATGGCCTCCGTGGTGCGCTCCAGGTTGACCACCACGCCCCGCTTCAAGCCCTGGGAGGGCACGTTGCCCTCGCCGATGATATCCAGCACGCCATCGGGGGCCAGTTCCCCGATCACGGTGGTGACCTTGCTGGTGCCGACGTCCAATCCAGCGATAATCATGGGCTTACACTCACCCCCCAAGAATACAGGTAAACCCTGCCCTTTGGTACGCCCGCCTGGGCATACTTTACTAGAAGCTGGGCTTCCGGAGCAAAGGCCACGCCCTGGGGTGTTTCCACCCAGAACCCGGCGGGCGTGTAGCGAAGCCGGGTGGCCTCGGGGTAGGCGCGGGCTAAGGCCAGGAGGTCTTGGACCGGTAGGGGACCTTCGCCCTCCACCCGGGGGCCCTTGGCCATGGGGGCCCCTCCGGGAAGCACGGTCCCGTCGGTGGCCAAGGCGTTGCCGTCCGCCAGGGGCAGGAAGGGCTCCCGTTCCCTCAGGATCAGGCGAACCTCTCCTACTCGGGGCTTCTCCAGCCGGGCTTCCGCCACCCAGGGATCCCGCCGAAGGCCTTGGAGGCGGTCGGAGCGAATCCAAAGCCAGGGCTCACCCGCATAGAGCTGGGTGCGGGCGAGGATCTCCTCGGTTTTCAGATGCTGGTTGCCCATCACCACGATGTGTTCCACGGGGAAGAGCACCAGGCTGGCCACATATAAGGTGGCGGCGAGGAGCAAGGCCAGCAGAAGCCTCATCCCCCACATCTTAATCTCCTCCTGTGAAAAAGCCACTAAACCTCAAGGCCACACCTCCCACTCCAGCTCCAGGGGAAGTTCTTCCTGGATCCGCTTTAGGAGTTCCAGCACGTCCTTGGCCGTGGCCTGTCCCAGATTAACGATAAAGTTTCCATGTTCTACGGATACCATGGCGTCGCCCACCCTGAGGCCCTTGAGGCCCCGTTCGTCTATGAGTCTTCCAGCAGAGTGGCCCGGGGGGTTTTTGAAGGCGCAGCCGGCGCTTTTCCGCTTGGGCTGGCCCTTCCTGGCGGCGTCCACCTCGGCCATGCGCCGCCTTATCTCCTCCAGGGGGCGCTCTTTCAGCTTCAGGCGGACCCGGGTCACGATGCCCCCGGGGGGGAGGCGGCTTTGGCGGTAGCCGAAGCCCAGTTCCTGGGGGAGGTAGATGTGAAAACGGCCCTCGTGGAAGATCTCCACCGCCTCGAGGGCATCCGCCATCTCCCCAAACCGGGTGCCCGCATTCATCTTGACCGCACCTCCCACCTGGGCGGGGATGCCGAGGAGGCCCTCGAGGCCGGAAAGCCCTTGGCGGGCAGCCTCCTGTACCAAGAGGGGAAGGAGGACCCCCGCTCCCACCCAGCCCCTTAGGTCATAGGTGGCGAACTCTCCTGCAAGGCGGATCACCCTTTCGGGCACCCCCTCGTCCATTACCAGAAGGTTGGAGCCATTTCCCAGGACCCGGTAAGGAGCCTCCGTGGCCTTAAGGAGGTCCTCCTGGGTTTCCACGGTCCAAAGCTCCGCCGGGCCTCCCACCCCTAAGGTGGTGTAGTCCTTGAGAAGCACCCGCTCAACCCTCATGGACGAGCCTCCAGGCGAGCTCCGTCACGTCCCCGGCCCCCAGGGTGAGCCAGAGGTCCTCTGGGGCGGCGGAGGCCCTGGCGTAGGCCAAGGCCTCCTCCTTGTCGAGAAAACGGGCAGGTTTTCCCAGGGCCAGAAGCCGTTCGGCGATCCTTCGGGAAAGGGCTTCGGGGGAGATACCCGCCTTTTCCCCTGCGGTGTACACGGGAAGAACCACCACCTCGTGTGCGGAGGCTAGGGCCTCGGCAAAGCCTTCCCAAAGCTCCTGGGTACGGAGGAGGCGGTGGGGCTGGAAGAGCACCCGAACCCGGCGGCCCAGGAGCTTGGCGGTGGCCAGGGTGGCCTTCACCTCCGTGGGGTGGTGGGCGTAATCGTCCACCACCCACGCACCCCGCACTTCCCCGATTTTTTGGAACCGGCGCCCCACCCCCGGGAAACGGGCCAGGCCCTCGAGGATGGCCTTGGGTTCCACCCCGAAGCTTAGGGCGGCTAAGGCGGCAGCCAGGGCGTTTTGCACGTTGTGGGCGCCCGGGACCTGGAGCCTGGCCTCCCCCAGGGTCCTGCCCTGGTACACGAGTTGGAAACGGCTTCCCGTGGGTCCAAGCTCGGTTTCCTCGGCCCAAAGGTCCCCTCCCTCCCCGAAAAGCTTCCGGGGGAGTCCCTGGGAAAGCCTTAGAAGCCTGGGGTCGAAGGTGGGCACCACCACCGTCTTGGCCCTGCTCAAAAAGCCCCGCATGGATTTTTCCAACTCCTCCAGGCTCGCGTGGTAGTTGGGGGCCCTTTGCCCGGCGGGGGCGATGTGGTCCGCCTCGAGGTTGGTGGCCACCGCCACCGCCACCTCCACCTCCTGGAAGAGGGGATCGGACTCGTCCACCTCCGCCAGGCGGGGGCCGAGGCCGAAGCGGGCGTTTCCAGGTAGGAGGGAAAGCTCGCCCCCGAGGAGCACCCAGGGATCCAGGCCCGCGGCCAGGAGGATGCTGGCCAGCATCCCCGTGGTGGTGGTCTTGCCGTGGGTACCGGTAACCCCCAAGGAGGGTCTTTGCCTTAACAGATGGGCAAGAAGCTCCATCCTCCTCAGCACCCGCATCCCCTTGCGCCTGGCTTCCTCCACCTCGGGGTGGTCCAGGGGGATGGGGGTGGGAACCACCAGGGTGTCCTCCTCCTGGAGATGGGCGGGATCATGGCCCCTATGGACCGGGACCCCCAGGCTTTCCGCCCGCCGGCCAGGGGTTAGGTCGCACCCGGTTACCTCTATTCCTGCTCCCAGTAGGAGGCGGGCCAAGGCGCTCATGCCCACTCCCTCGAGGCCCATGATGTGTACCCGTGTCATAGGAATTCCTCCAGCCAATCCGCCAGCCTGCCCGCGGCGCCCTCAGGGGAAAGGCGGGCCATACCCTCCCGGTAGGGCTCGGGGTGGGCCAGGATCCCTTCCACCTGCTTGGCAAGCCTCGCCAGATCCCCAAGCTCCGCTCCGCCTGCCTGCCGGTAGGCTTGGGCGTTGGCCGCCTGGGCACCTCCGTCCAGGCTGGGGGAAAGGGGAAACAGCAAGGCGGGGAGGCGGTGGTAGGCGGCTTCCGCCAGGGTGCCCGCCCCGGCCCGGGCGAGGAGGAGATCCGCGGCGCTCATGGCCAGGGGGGCGTCCACGAACCCCGCAACCCGGTAGTCCTCTTCCTCCAGATGCCGGTAGCGTTCCAGCCAGCGCTCCCCCACCTGGTGAAGGACAGGGAGGCGTAGGGGTTTCAGCAGGGGAGGGAGCTTCTCGTTGAGTTCCAGGCTGCCCTGGCTTCCCCCGAGAATGAGGAGCAAGGGCTTGTCCGGGGGGAAGCCCAGCCTGGCCTTGGCCTCGGCCTTGGGGTAGCGTACCTCCCGCACGGGGTAACCGGTGACCCGGGCCTTGCGGGCAAGCCCAGGGGAAAGGGTTACCGGCACGGAGAGGGCGAGACCCCGGGCCATGGGGGCGAGGAGCCTTATGGCCAGACCCAGCTTGGCGTTTTGCTCGTGGAGGAGGACGGGAATCCCCTTGAGTTCCCCCACCATGGCCCCGGGAAACCCGGCATACCCTCCCGTGGAGAGGATGGCCCTGGGCCTTGTCCCAACAAGAAGGCGCCAGGCGGCCCTAAGGCCTAGGAGGAGTTTCTGGGCTTCCTTTGGTTTGAAGGCACTCCGGTCCAGCTTGCCTGCGGGGATCAAGGCGTGGGGAATGGAGGTCTCGGGGAGGAGGCGGGCCTCGAGGCCCCCTTGGCTTCCCAGGTAGAAGACCTCGAGGCCCCGCTTCCTGAGCTCCTCCGCCACCGCCAAGGCGGGAAAAAGGTGCCCCCCGGTTCCGCCCCCAGTCAGGAGGACCATGGCTCCACCCCCTTCCTGGACGCTTCCCGGGCCAGGCGCATCAGGGCGCCCACGGCGAAGCCGGAAACCAAAAGGGAGCTTCCCCCATAGGAAACCAGGGGAAGGGGTACCCCCGTGACCGGCAGGAATCCCACGGTCACCCCGATGTTCAAAGCAGCCTGCAGGGTGAGGTAAAGGGTAAGGCCCAGGGCCACCAACCCCAAGGGTCCAGGGAGCCTGAGGGCCAAGGCGAGTCCCCGGGCGAAGATCAGAAAATAGAGCAAGAGCACCATGAACCCTCCCAGCCATCCGGTGGCGAAGACCACACTGGCAAAGACCATGTCGTTGTGGGCCTCGGGCAGGTGCGGCAGGTTGCCCGAAGGACCCTGGCCAAGGGGACCGGCCAGGATCAAGGCCTTCTGGGCCTGGAGAACCTGGTAGGCGGTCTGGGAGGGGCTGGCTTCACCTTGAAGGTAATCCACAAAGCCCGTAAAGCGCTCGGACACATAGCGGAAGCGGGCGAAGTAGATCCCGGAAAAGGGGGCTAGGACCATGGTCCCTGCCAGGCTCACCATGATGAGCCTCCGCCAGGGTACCCCCGCCAGGATGAAGAGGAGGCCGGCCAGGGTCACCAGGAAGAGAGCGGTGGCGAAGTCGGGTTCCACCAGCACCAACCCTGCGGTGAGGCCCACCAGGGCTGCGGCCCCCACGATGGGGTAGTCGTTTCCCTTCCGCCCCACGAAGGAAGCCAGGTAATAAACCAGCACCACCTTGGCGAGTTCCGAGGGTTGGAAGGCTAAGGGCCCCAGGTAAAACCACCGCCGCACCCCTCCCGGGCCGCTTCCCACCATGAGGACCAACGCGAGGAGAACGAAGGTGGCGGCAAGCAGGAAGCGGGCGTGGCGAAGGAGCCTTGCGGGAGGCAGGAGAAGGCCCAGGATCATGGCCCCAAGCGCCACGCTGATGCGAAGGAGATGGTGGGGAAGGAGGGTTGGCTCGGCCACCCCCACCCCCAGGAGGCCGAAGGCCATGAGGAGAAGGGCGCTTAGGAGGAGGATGGGATCCATGGCTCACCTCCTAGGGCGTAGACCGCTTCCCGGAAGGCTTGGGCGCGGTCCTGGTAGTCCCTGAACTGATCGAAGCTGGCGGCCAGGGGAGCCAGGAGGACGCTTCCCCGTTCCAGGCGCTTTAAGGCCTCGGCCACCGCCTGCCGTAGGGCGGCCCGCCCATCGGTCTGGGGGAGGACCACCACCTCCACCCCACCCCCTAAGGCCTCGGCCATCTTGGGGCCATCCCGGCCGATGGCCAAAACCACCCGTACCCGGGAAAGGAGAGGGCGTAGGGCCTCGAGGTCGGCTCCCTTGTCCTCCCCGCCCAGGATCCAGGCGATGGGGGCCGGGGCGGCCTCCAGGGCAGCGGCCACCGAGGGAGTGCGGGTGGCGATGGAATCATCGATGAAAACCACCTCCCCCTTCCGGGCAAAGATCTGGAAGCGATGGGGAGGGGAGGGGAGGGTTTTTAAGCTTTCTTGAAGAAGATCGGTGTTCAAGGGGCGGCCCAGGAGTTCCAGGTAGGCTCGGGTCGCCTCGAGGGCCGCCCTCAGGTTGGTTTCCCTGGGAGAGTTTCCCGGAGTAAAGGGATAGAGCCGGGCAGGGGAGGCCAGGGCCACCTGCCGCACCTTGGGGTCCCCTTCGTTGTATACCAGGGCGTCCTCGGGGGTGAGGTTCTTGAGGAGGTTCAACTTGGCCTGGTGGTAGGCCTCCACGCTCCCGTGCCGGTCCAGGTGGTCCACCCCCAGGTTGAGGAGAATTGCCACCCGGGGGCGGAAGACGTGGATCCTTTCCAGCTGGAAGCTGGAAAGCTCGGCCACCGCCACCTCAGCCTCGTCCACCACGCTTACCAAGGGGGGATCCACGTTGCCCCCTTCCAGGGCCTTAAGCCCCTGCCCCCTAAGGAGATGGGCGGTGAAGAGGGTGGTGGAGGTTTTGCCGGCGGTGCCGGTGATGCCGATGATGGGGGTGGAGGAGAGGCGGTAGGCCAGCTCGGCCTCCCCAAGGATCAGGGCCCCGCGGGCCTTCAGGGCCTCGAGGTGGGGGTGGAAAAAGGGTACCCCAGGGGCGGCCACCACCTCCGGGTAGTCCCCCTCCAGGTTCCAGTCCGGAGTAAAGCCCAGGCTCAAAGCCTCCTGCACCTCTATTTCCTTGGAATGGTCGTCGTAGAAGCGGGCGGGAAGTCCCCGCTTCCTCAAGAAGCGCAGAACCCCAAGTCCGCTTCGTCCCAGCCCATAGACCAGGATCATGCTCCTCCCCCCAGGCTGAAGGCCAAGGCCGTGGCCAAGGCGGTGAGGACGGTGAAGCGGAAGACGATCTTGCTTTCTTCCCATCCGGAAAGCTCCAGGTGGTGGTGCAGGGGGCTCATGCGCAGAAGGCGCTTCCCCGTCCTCCGGAAGTAGAGGACTTGAACCACCACGGAAAGCACCTCCAGTACGGGTATGATGCCTGCCAAGGGCAGAAGCCAAAGCTTTCCCGTAAGGGTGAAAAGCCCGGCCAGCATGGCCCCCAGGGCCTGGCTTCCCGTGTCCCCCATGAAGACCTTGGCCCGGGGGGCGTTGTGCCAGAGGAATCCCAGGAGGGCGCCCAGGAGGGTTTGGGCAAAGGGGTAAGGGTAAAAGGGAAGGAGGAGCACGGCGGCGATGCTGGCTAAAAGCCCATCCAGACCATCCGTGAAGTTGAAGGCATTGGCCGCGCCCACCACCGCCAGGAGGATGAGGAGCACATCCGCAAGGGGCCAGGGAGTGTAGGCCACCTCCCGCACCGCCCAAAGGGCAAAGATCAGGGCCATGAGGGTCTGCAGGGCGAGTTTCTCGCGGGCCCTTAAGGGCCGGGCGAGGCTTCCCCCCAGGTCGTCCAAAAGCCCCAGGAGGGCGAAGCCCAGGCCCAGGAGCCAAAGGCCGGCGAACCCGTCCCGCCCTATCAGGCTGTAGGCCAGAAAGCCTGCCAGGAGGAAGGCCACACCTCCCATGCTGGGGGTACCCTGCTTGGCCAGGTGGCTTTGGGGTCCGTCGGTACGCACCTTTTTGCCCAGGCCCAGGCTTCTCATGAACACGATCCAGACTGCGGTGAGGAACCAGGAGAGGAGAAGGGCTAGGGCCATACCACCTCCTTGCAGGAAATCACCCGCCTGCCCGGGATGAGGTAGAGGGTTTCTCCCCAGGCGGCAAAGTCCTGGGCCTCCGCCACCGGTTTGGCTCCCTCGGGCCGCACCAAGTAGACCCAGCCCTCCATGAGGGCCACCACCCCGCAGGCCCCGGCCTGGGCTTTGCGGACAACGTGGGGCAGGGGGAGGAGGAGGCCTTCCGGGTAGAAGTAGGCTTCCTGGCCCAGGGCCACCACCCCGGTGTCCAAGGCCACCACCTGGGAGAAAGCCCCCGGGCGGAGAAGGGTGGCTTCCCGGTAAAGCCCCTTTTCTCCTACCCAGAAGAGCCCTTCTTGGCTCCAGGCGGCGTCCCGGGCAGGGTAGGGGAGAAGTCCTTCCTCCGTGTACACGCCTTCTCCTAGCCCCACCACCACTTTCCCTGAAGAGGCCCTAAGAAATCGTGGGATGCCCGGCAGGGAAAGGCTTTGCCAAAGACCATCCCGGTAGATGAGAAGCTGGTACGGATAGGCGGCATAGAGGCTTTGCTGGTCAGCATCCAGCAAGAGGGGAGCCCCTGGCAGGGCCACAAAGAAGCGGCCCGTCACCCACCCTCCCTCGGCGAAGCCGCCTGGGTAGGGAAGCACAGGGGCAGTGGCCTGGAGGGGAGCACAGGCGCTGAGGAGGGCGAGAAGGGGCAGGGCGTTCAGGCGTCCCATAGCTCCAGAATCCTTTCCAGGCCCACGCTCCTCGAGGCCTTCAGGTAGACCAGGTCCCCAGGCTGAACCCGTTCCTTGAGCCAACCTACGGCTTCCTCGAGGCTCTCTGCTGCTTCCCCGCCTAAGGAGGCCTGGGCCTTGGCGTAGGGGCCCAGGTACAGGGGCTTAAGGCCCAGCCGGGCTGCTTCCTGGGCCACTTCCAGGTGAAGCCTTAGGGCTTCCTCCCCCAGTTCCCGCATCTCCCCCAGGACCACCCACTTCCTGCCGGGTTGCAGGGCCAGCCAGGCCAGGCCCGCTTTCACCGAAAGGGGGTTGGCGTTGTACGCGTCGTTCAAGAACACCACCCCATCCTTTTCCCGCCGCTCCATCCGCCCCGGGGGAAGCACCAGGTGGGCTAGCCTCTCCGCCACTTCCTTGGGATCCTGGCCCAGCATCTCCGCCACCCCCAAGGCGGCCAAGGCGGCCAGGGCCGGGCCCATGCCGGGGTAGGGGATATGGACCTCGAGGGCCCCGTAGCGGAAGCGGCTTTCGTGAAGGAGAAGCCTCAGGTCCTCTCCCCGGAAGGTGGCCTCGCCAAAGCCGTAAGTGGGGAGGCCCCGGCCCAGGCCAAAGCGCTCCAGGACCTCCGCTGCCTGGAGGCTCACCAGGGCCTGGGGGGCGGACAGCAGGCCTGCTTCCTCCTCCACCACTCCCTGGAGGCTGCCAAAGGCTTCCAGGTGTTCCTCCCCCAAGGCGGTAAGCACCGCAAGGTGCGGCCTGGCCAGGCCCATGAGCTCGGCCATCTCGCCCACCCGATCCACCCCGAGCTCCACCACGCAGCCCGGGGCCTGGGGATCCAGCCTCAGGAGAAAGCGGGCAAGAGGCGGGGCCGTGTTCTGGTTGCCGGGGGGAGCGGGGAACCCCAGGCCTTGGGCCAGGGCTTCCTTGGTGGTGGTTTTGCCCGAGCTGCCTCCCACCGCCACCACCTGGCCGCGGAAAAGCTCCCGCAAGGCCCTTCCCAGGTGGAGAAGGGCCTGGTGCGTGTCCGCCACCTCCACCGTGGCGGGTCCCGGACGGTCGGAGAGGACCAGGTGGGCTCCTTTGGCCCGGGCTTCGTCCACATACTCCCGTCCATGGACCCGTTTCCCGGGCAAGGCCACGAAGAGGCTGCCAGGGGTGGTCTCGCGGCTATCCCAGTGGAGGTCGCGCACGGGTTTCCCCCCGGGGTGAAGCCTTCCCCCGGTGGCCCTGGCCACCCACTCCGGCGTTACTTCCCTAACATGATGAAGATACACAAGCCACTCACCGCCCTTCAGCATAGGGGGGTACGCCCCGGTACGCCAAGAGTCCGGCGGCCACCTCCCGGAAGATGGGGGCGGCCACCAGGCTACCGTGGATCTCCCCTTTGGGATGGTGGACGGCCACCACCACGGTGTAGAGGGGTTCATCCCCGGGCACGAAGCCGGCGAACCAAGCGGTGAAGACCTCCTGGGAATACCTTCCGTTTACCACCACCTGGGCGGTTCCCGTCTTGCCGGCCAAGGGGTACCCTGCCAGGGAGGCACGGGGAGCAAGGCCTTCCTGAAGGGCCTGGCGGATGGCCCTGGCGGTGGCGGGGGAGAAGACCCGCTCAGGCTGGCCTTCTTGCTGGGCGAAGAGCCTGGGTGGGCGGTAGAGGCCGTCCACCAGGGTGTTGAAGGCAGCGGTGAGGTGAAGGGGAGTGATAAGGAAACCCTGGCCGAAGGTGTGGTTGGCGTAGGCGGCGGGGCTCCAGGTACGGGGAGGGGTAACGACTGGGCTAGCCACCCTGACCCCGGGCAGGGGGGTGGGATCGGTGAGGTGTAGACGTTCCATATAACGGTAAAACACCTGTTTGGGCAGGGCCTCGGCCAGCAGGCTGATGCCCACGTTAGAGGAATAGCGAAGCACCTCGGCCAAGGTGAGGACGGAAGGGTGGGGAATCACATCCCGGATGGTCCATTCGTCCACCACTCTCTGCATGGGGGCTTCCACGCGGGTGGTGAGGCTGGCCGCTCCTTCCTCTATGAGCATGGCGGCGGTGAGGGCCTTCATGGTGGAGCCGGGCTCCAGGGGTACCAGAAAGGCGTGGTTCCGCCAGGAGATGTCCCGGTTGGGATCCCCCCTGGGGGCTAGGGGATCAAAGGCTGGCCCGTTGGCCACGGCCTTGAGGTTGCCCTCCCGGTCCATGACCAGCAGGGTGCCAAAGGCTCCCCGGCTTCGCGCCAGGCCCTCCCAGAGGGCCCTCTCCGCCAGGGCCTGGATCCAGGGGTCCAGGGTGAGGGTGAAGGAGCGGCCTGCCTCCAGGGCCCCGTTCAAATCCCGCTCCAGCCCCTCAAGCCCCTTCCCCGTGCCCCGTTCCCCGAAGCCCAGGAGCTGGCTGGCGCTTTTTCCCAGGGGGTAGTAGCGCCCTTCCTCGAGGTCCAGGGCCAAGGGGGTGCCATCCTGGGCATACAGGGTGCCTCGAGGGGGAGCGGCGGGAGGCAAGGGAGCGGAGAGCCTTGGAGGGCGGGCGATCAGGCTGTAAAGGCCCAAGCCGAAGAGGGCTACCCAGAGGGCGAACCCCAGAAAAACCCAGGAGACCCGGCTTACCCCTACGGTCACTCCGCCCACCTCCCTTGGCTCATGGGCACGAACCCCTTTTCCTTGGCCCAGGAGAGCACCCGGTGGGGCTCGGTGGCCTGCCACCTCTCCTTGAGCAAGGCTTCCTCCCGGGCTTTTAACCTGGCGAGCTCCGCCTCCATCTTGGCCAGGTGCGCCTTCTCCATTTGGTTGCGGTGGCCCACGGCGAAGACCAAGAGAAGGGCTAAGAGGTAGAGGAGGCCGAAGCGAAAGGTTGTGCCCAGGCTTCCCTGGCGGTGCATCAGGCCACCTCCTTCTCCGCCGCCCTGAGCTTGGCGCTACGGGACCTGGGGTTCCTCGCTACCTCCTCTGGGCTTGGGGTGATGGGCTTTTTGGTGAGTACCTTGAGGCGGCTTTCCTTCAGGTAGCGCTTCACCACCCGGTCTTCCAGGGAGTGGAAGGTGATGACCAGAAGCCTTCCTCCAGGGGCCAAAACCTCCTCGGCTTGCCTGAGGAACTCCTCCAGGGCACCCAGCTCGTTGTTCACGTACATCCGGATGGCCTGGAAGGTTTTACGGGCGGGGTGTCCTGCTTTCCGGAAGCCCACCGCCCGCCGCACCACCTCGGCCAGCTCCAGGGTGGTGCGGATGGGGGCTTTCTGCCTTCTCTCCACGATGGCCTTGGCGATGCGATGGGCCTGCTTCTCCTCCCCCAGGTCCAACAGGATCCGCCGGAGGTCTTCCAAGGGAAGGGTGTTCACCACCTCGTAGGCGGTGGGGCCCTCCTCCCCCATGCGCATGTCCAGGGGGCCTTCCCTCTGGTAGCTGAAGCCCCGCTTGGGATCCTCCAGGTGGAAGCTGCTCACCCCTAGATCCGCCAGGATGCCCGCCACCTGGCTAACCCCGGCCTCCTGGAGGACTTCCTTTAGATGGCGAAAGTTCCGCTGAAAAACCCTAAGCCCAGGGAGTCCCAGGGCCCTTGCCCTGGCCACGGCCTCGGGGTCCTGGTCCAGGCCGATGACCAGGCCTCCGCGTTCCAGGATGCCCTTGGAGTGTCCAGCCCCCCCCAAGGTGGCGTCCACGTACACCTGCCCCGGGCGGACTTGCAGGAGGTTTAGAACTTCTTCGTAAAGAACGGGAATGTGCTCGGTAATGGCGTCCATAGTCTCCTATCCGATAAGCCCCTTGAGGGCCTCGGGGGCCGGGGGGTTTTGCATGATCTCCTCAATGGTCTTCCACCAGCGTTCCTGGCTCCAGATCTCCAGCCGTCCCGGGGCGCCGGCGATCACCACCTCCCCACCTTCCTGAAGACCAGCGAACTGGCGGAGGGGTGGGGGAATCAGGACCCGGGAGGCGTTGTCCATGCGGGTTTTGTGGGCCCCGGAGTAGAAGAAGCGCACGAAGGCCCGGGCCTGGGCGTCGGTGAGGGGGAGGTTGACCAGCTGCTCCTCAATCTTGCGCCAGCGGTCCGAGGGAAAGACGTAGAGGCAGCCCTCCATTCCGCGGGTGAGCACCAGGCCGTCCTCGAGGAAATCCCGGAAGGGGCCGGGGATCACCACCCGCCCCTTGTCGTCCAGGCTGTACTGATACTCGCCGAAGGGCATTTCCCACCTGGTCCCACCCTCTGGGGCTGGCTGGGCTTGGGCGTCCGGTTTGGAGCCTTACCCGCAGAGGAGTTCTTGCCCAGGAATATAGCACGGATTCCCCACAGTTTTCCACTACCTCCCACCTAGGTCCCACTTGGTTCCCACCCCGGATGCAAAGAAAAACCCCAAGCCGAAGCTTGGGGAGCCCCAGGATAGGGCGTAAGCCGGGTTCTGTTTTCGGCGGTCATCTCTCTGGGACCGGCGTCGCCGCCGGCCTCAAGCGGCCCATCCCAGGGGTTGTGGCGGGCCGGGCAAGCCCTTCCCCTCTACTGGGCCTTGCACCGGGTGGGGTTTGCCGTGCCGCCCCTGTTTCCAGGAGGCGCGGTGGGCTCTTACCCCACCGTTTCACCCTTGCCCGCACCAGGCCTTGGCCTGGCCGCTGGCGGTCTTTTCTCTGTGGCACTTTCCGTCGGGTTACCCCGCCCAGCTGTTAGCTGGCACCCTGCCCTATGGTGCCCGGACTTTCCTCACCCGGGAGGTTCGGCTCCCGGGCGCGACCGCCCCCCTGTCCTGGGGCATTCTTTATTC
>NZ_ATNI01000011.1:0-3424 GCF_000511705.1 Thermus sp. NMX2.A1 | reverse complement strand
CCCGGGGGCGCTATACTTGTATAGCGATGGTTGTCGTGCGCCTGCCCAAGGAGATCGAGGAGCGCCTCACGGCCCTTGCCCAAAAGACCGGGCGGAGCAAGAGCTACTACGTGCGCCAGGCCCTCTTGGAGTACCTGGACGACATCGAGGACTACTACCTGGCGGTGGAACGCCTGGAGTCCCGCCTCCCCGGCATCCCCCTGGAGGAACTGGAGCGCCGCCTTGGGCTACAGGATTGAGTTTGACCCTCGGGCCGCGAAGGAGCTGGAAGGGCTAGACCGGGAGGTGGCCCGCCGGATCCTTCGCTTTCTGCGGGAGCGCGTGGCCGCCCTGGAAGACCCTCGAAGCCTCGGGGAGCCCTTGCGAGGGCCGGAGCTGGGCAGGTTTTGGAAGTACCGGGTGGGGGACTATCGCCTGATCTGCCACATCCGGGATCGGGAGGCCACCATCTTGGTGGTCCGGGTGGGCCATCGGCGGGACGTTTACCGCTGAGCCCGCTTCCTTCGTGTCCGGCCCCCCTTCTCAGGCCGGCGCCACGGGCCGGCACGGGGGCCTTGCCCCCAGGGTGAGCGCACCCCCGCTCACCGCTCAGCGCCCTGGTAAACGCCAGGCGCTTACCTTGAGCGCCCCCTGTAGCGATGAGCGCTCAAGGCTGTGCTAGCCTCAGGCCATGGGACAACCCGAGGAACTCCTTTTCCCCGCCCTGGCCGCGGAGGCCCTGGGGGTCAGCCCGGCCACGCTGAGGCGCTACGCCCAGGCCTGGGAGAAGGCCTTCGGCCCCCTCCCCCGGGCCCCGGGAGGGGGACGCCTGTGGCCACGCGCCGCCCTGGCCCGGCTGAAGGCGGCCCGGGAGCTGGCCCAGAGGGAGGGGCTGCCCCTGGAGGAGGCCCTCCTCCGGGTGGAGGGGGAGGCCCCCCTGGTGGCCACCGCCCGCCCCGAGGAGGAGGCCCTGGCCCTCCTCCGGGAGGTGGTGGCCAGGATGGAGGCTTTGGAGGGGGAGGTGCGGGCCCTCAAGGAAGAGAACGCCCGCCTGAGGGAGGCCCTCAGGGCCCTGGAGCCCCCGAAGAGGCGGCCCTGGTGGAGGTTTTGGGGGTAAAATCCCTCCCATGAAAATGGCACGCCCCCCGGGGTGGGGTCTGGGACCAACCCGAGGAGCCTCAGCTTGGCGGACTGAGGCCTTCACCTTACCCCGAGGGGGCAGGTGGAGGCAAGCGTGGAACTTACGAATCTCATCCCCAACGCGGAAACTCTTCCCCGGCGTGAGATAGCCCGGATTCTTTTCCAGGAGCCCTACCTGGCGGCCTTCCGGGAGCGCCTTCCCCGCTACCCCTACGCCACGGACAACCCCCGGCAGGGGATGCGGCCGCGGAGGAAGGAGAAGGCCCTGGAGCACGTTTACATCCAGGTGGGGCGCTACCCCCACGCGATTTTCCGCATCGTCCTGGACCTGGACGAGCCCACCTGGTGGGACGCGATGGACCGCATCCCGCCCACCCTCACCATCCCCAACCCCCAGGCCCCCTGGAAGGCCCACATCGTCTACGAGCTGGAGCCCCCTATCTGGCTTTCCTCCCCCAAGGCCCACGAGGGCCAGGGCAACCCCTTCGCCCTGGTGCGGGAGGTGGACGCCCTCCTTCGGGCCTACTTCGGGGCCGACCCCGCTTATAACGGCCTCCTGGGGCGGAACCCCCTGGCTCACCCCCACCTCATCGGGGGCGGGAAGCTCTGGGACCTCCCCAGCCTTCTGGAGGAGCTTAGGGAACTCACCCCAAGGAGGCGGGCCCTGGCCTACCTGGACACGGCCACCTACGGGCGCAACTGCACCCTGTTTGACCACGTGCGGGTCTTCGCCTACGGCGTGGTGGCCATGTACCGGGGGAAGCCGAACGGGTTTGAGCTCTTCCGGCAGGCGGTGGCCTACGAGGCCCATCGCCTGAATCAGGAACTCTTCCGGGGCCACCCTCAGGGCCCCCTGCCCCGGAGGGAGGTGGAGGCCACCATCGTCAAGAGCGTGTCCAAATGGACCTTCTACCGCTACCGGGGGACCCGAGTCTGGCCGGTATCGGGGACGGGCAGGCCGGACCGCTCACGTCTATCCCCCGCGGCCCGGGCCCTGGTGGAGCCCCTGGAGGGGGAGGAGCTTGAGAAGGCCCGGAAAGAGGGCCTCGAGGCCACCCGCCCTCAACGTGTGGCCAACCTCGAGGCGGCCAACCGGAAGCGGCAGAGCAAGGCCGAGGAGGCCCTTTGGGAGGCCCTTAGGAGGCTCCAGGCGAGGGGGGAGCGGGTTACCCCCACCGCCCTGGCCAGGGAAGCGGGGGTGCACAGGAACACCGCCTCGCGCTGGCTCAGGAGAATGCGCTCCTAGACGGCGCAAACCCCAAAAAGTGCACACGCCGAGTGGTGGCTATCAAGGTTATCAGGCGGGGGTGGGGGGGGGTAGGGGTGGGGGTGCAACCCCCAGGGTTCCCTTAGCCAGGTACTTGGCTAGCTAACCTAGGCGGGGGCCCTCTTTTCCCCGGGCCAGGTACTTTAGCTAGCCCACCTGGGTTTTTGCCTTAGCCAGGTACTTGGCTAGCTAACTGAGGCCCGAGCCGATGCGGCAACTGGGGTTTTGGGGGGGGGCGGCCCGCGCCGCGCAAAACGGGCCTTTTCACCCTCCAGTACGGCAAAATCCCCGACTCGCCTCCCCGAGGACCCGCCCTGAGAAGCCCGAGAAGGCGGGGGGTATGGGGGGTAGTCTTCTCTACCACCCCCCCTCTTCCCGGGCCTTCTAGGCCCCTTACAGGCGGCCTTAGGGGGTCGTGCGGGGGAGGGTCAGACCCCAGACCGGACCCCGGCTTGCCCCCCACGCTTTGGCCGCATACCTTTCCACCCCCAGGTCCACCCCCGGGAGGCCTCCCTCCCCCGGCCTCTCCTTGCGGGGTTTATGCGGTGATCCCCGGGGATCCACCGCAACTCTATGCAAGCTGATCCCCGCTCCGGGCCCTTCCGGGGCCTTTCCCTGCGCGAAGGTGAACTTTCGCGAAAATGGGGGACCTGCGCCTCCTCCGGAACTGCCCTGTACTATGGAAGCGGTGTTATAGGAGGTGACCCTTATGAAGACCCTCAGGCTTTACGGAGCGGGATTATTGGTTGCGCTGTTGCTTGTGTTGGCCGCCTGCAATATCAACGGTGGAGGTAGCGGGGGTAGCGGTGGCGGCGGAGGGGGTGGCGGTGGCTCCCCCGACTTCACCCTCTCCCTCAACTCCACGAGCCTCAGTATCCAGCAGGGCGGTAGCGACACCACCCAACTGACCATCACCCCGCAGGGCGGCTTCACCGGGACGGTGAACCTCTCCCTGGTGGACGGGAGCGGCAACCTCGTCCCCGGCATCACCCTCGCCCCCCCCAGCGTGAACGTGACCGGGTCGGGGGCCGTGACCCA
>NZ_ATNI01000010.1:0-1052 GCF_000511705.1 Thermus sp. NMX2.A1 | reverse complement strand
CCGCCACCCAGTAGCCTTGGGTCCTCTCTGCCAGGTGCTCCAGGTAGCGAAAGCTTCGGGGCTTGGGTTCGGTCCAGGGCGGAAGGCCGAAGTGCAGGTACCCCAGCTTGCCCGCCTCCCTTAAGGGGGTGATGGCGGCGAAGAAGCGGTTCCAGGCTTCCTCTAGAACCTCTTGGGGGATTTCCCGCTGGGCCAGGTGGCCTTCGGTTTTGGGGAGAAGGGAGCGAAGGTCCTTGGGAAGGGTGGCGGCCTCGAGGCCATGTCCGGTAAAGGCGGAAAAAGCCTTCACGTGGAAGAGAAAGCCCGCTGGGGTCCTCTCTGCCCATTTCGCCACCACCTCCCGCCGGGGTAGGGCGTAGAAGGTGCTGTCCACCTCCACGGTGTCAAAGTGCTCCGCATAGTAGCGGAGGCGCTTCTCGGGATGGTGGCGTACCTCGGGAGGATACCACCCGGAGGCGAGGAGGGTTTCGTCCGTCCAGCTGGCGGTACCCACCCGGATCTCTCCCATGCCCTCATGGTGGCAGGGGTGGGGTTTTTAGACAAGCGCTTACCCCGCCTTGGCGGCGGCCCTCTCCGCTTGGCGGGCCAGGTGAAGGAGCTCGTGGGCTAGGGCCTCGAGGCCCCCTGGCTTAAGGCGGAAATAGGTCCAACGCCCCACCCGCACGCCCTCCACCAGCCCGGCTTCCCGAAGGATCTTGAGGTGGTGGCTTACCGTGGGGCCCGAAAGCCCGGTCTTCTCCTTCAGATGGCAAAAGCACACCCCGTAAGCGGTGCCGCAGCGGGGGTCAAAGGCGGTGTGCTCGTCGGGAAGCTCCGCTAGGAGGCGGACGATGGTCAGCCTGGCGGGATGCGCCAGGGCTTCGGTCAACTTAAGGGCCACATTGGGGCGGCCGGGCGCTGGATCACAAGCCATCAGGCTATACTTTAGCAAAGGTCCCTCGTTTGGGAAAGGATGCTTATGCCAAACGCGAGATTCCTGATGCCTTTGAGGGCCCATCGGGAGGGCGGAAACAACCCAATACCCTTTTGGGGTATATGGACCGATATCAAAA
>NZ_ATNI01000009.1:0-2905 GCF_000511705.1 Thermus sp. NMX2.A1 | reverse complement strand
CTGGGGTGGTCATCAGGGCAAAAAGGGTCAAGACCTCGGACGATTGGGACCGGTCAGCTCAACGCCTCACGGCGCTTACACCTCCGGCCCATCCACCGGGTAGTCTTCCCGGGTCCTTACCGGCTTCACACCGTGGGAGGCCTCATCTTGGGGCGGGTTTCCCGCTTAGATGCTTTCAGCGGTTATCCCTCCCGCACATGGCTACCCAGCTTATGCCCCTGGAGGGACAGCTGGGAAACCAGAGGTGCGTCCCTTCCGGTCCTCTCGTACTAGGAAGAGCCCCCCTCAAGCCTCCTGCGCCCGTGGCGGATAGAGACCGAACTGTCTCACGACGTTCTGAACCCAGCTCGCGTGCCGCTTTAATGGGCGAACAGCCCAACCCTTGGGACCTTCTTCAGCCCCAGGATGCGACGAGCCGACATCGAGGTGCCAAACCTCCCCGCCGCTGTGGACGCTCGGGGGAGATCAGCCTGTTATCCCCGGGGTAACTTTTATCCGTTGATCGATGGCCCTTCCACACGGGACCACCGGTTCACTAGGCCCGGCTTTCGCCCCTGCTCGGCTTGCAGGCCTCACAGTCAGGCTCCCTTCTACCCTTGCGCTCTCCGGCGGATTTCCGTCCCGCCTGAGGGAACCTTTGGGCGCCTCCGTTACCCTTTAGGAGGCGACCACCCCAGTCAAACTGCCCGCCAAGCGCTGTCCCCAATCCCTTGGGTTAGGCCCCCAGCCGCATCAGGGTGGTATTTCACCGGCGCCTCCACCGCCCCCGAAAGGGCGGCTTCACAGGCTCCCACCTATCCTACGCAGACGCGACCAAGAGCCAACACCAGGCTGCAGTAAAGCTCCACGGGGTCTTTTCGTCCTGCCACGGGTAGGCCGCATCTTCACGGCCAGTTCAATTTCACCGGGTCCCTCGCCGAGACAGCGCTCCGGTCGTTACGCTTTTCGTGCAGGTCGGAACTTACCCGACAAGGAATTTCGCTACCTTAGGACCGTTATAGTTACGGCCGCCGTTCACCGGGGCTTCGGTTCAGGGCTTGCACCCCTCCCCTTGACCTTCCGGCACCGGGCAAGCGTCGCTCCCTATACCTCCTCTTACGAGTTCGCAGAGAGCTGTGTTTTTGGTAAACAGTCGCCAGAGCCTGTTCACTGCGGCTCGCCCAAAGGCGAGCACCCCTTCTCCCGAAGTTACGGGGCTAACTTGCAAAGTTCCTTGGCGAGGGTTATCCCGCGCGCCTGAGTGCTCTCGCACCCGCCCACCTGTGTCGGTTTCCGGTACGGGTTCCCATGGGTTGTGCTTAGAGGCTTTTCTCGGCTCCCTGGCTTCGGAGGGTTGTCACCCTCACGGGCTTCCCCACCACGCAGAGCACACGGGAGGCGGATTTGCCTGCCTCCCACCCTGCGCTTCTGGCCGGGCTCGTCCATGGCTCCGGTCCCCCTAGCCTAGAGCGTCCCCCCATCGCACCCATGGGAAGGGCCGGAATATTAACCGGCTGCCCTTCGGCTACGCCTCTCGGCCTCACCTTAGGCCCCGCCTAACCCTACGCTGACGACCATTGCGTAGGAACCCTTGGGCTTACGGCGACAGGGATTCTCACCCTGTTTATCGTTACTCATGCCGGCATTCGCACTTCCCTTACCTCCAGCCGCCCTCGCGGACGACCTTCATCGGCATCGGGAACGCTCCCCTACCGCCTGAGGGATCACCCCTCAGACCCGCAGCTTCGGCGCTGGGCTTAAGCCCCGATCATTTTCGGCGCAGCGTCACTCGACCAGTGAGCTATTACGCACTCTTTAAAGGATGGCTGCTTCTAAGCCAACCTCCTGGCTGTCTCAGCAACGCCACATCCTTTCCCACTTAGCCCAGACTTCGGGACCTTAGCTGGCGGTCTCGGTTGTTCCCGCGCTTGGACACGGACGTTATCGCTCGCGCCCTCACTCCCAGGCTCCACCTTAGACCCTTCGGAGTTTGACAGGGTTTGGTAGGCTGGTGGGCCCCCTAGCCCTATCAGTGCTCTACAGGCCCCAGTCAGCACCTGAGGCTGACCCTAAAGTCATTTCGGGGAGAACCAGCTATCTCCGGGTTCGGTTAGCTTTTCACTCCTAACCCCAGCTCATCCGAGGGGTTTGCATCCCCCACCGGTTCGGGCCTCCACTGGGCTTCACCCCAGCTTCACCCTGGCCAGGGCTAGCTCACCCGGTTTCGGGTCCACGGCCGCGGACTAACGCCCTATTCGGACTCGGTTTCCCTACGCCTCCGCCTCAACGGCTTAAGCTCGCCCACGACCGTGAGTCGCCGGCTCATGCTTCAATAGGCACGCCGCAACCCCTAAAGGGGCCGCGACTGCTTGTAAGCCCACGGTTTCAGGCTCTATTTCACTCCCCTCCCGGGGTTCTTTTCACCTTTCCCTCACGGTACTGGTTCACTATCGGTCACCCGGAGTACTTAGCCTTAGGCGGTGGTCCGCCCAGATTCCCCCATGGCTCCACGAACCACAGGGTACTCGGGTACCCTCACCTATCCCCTCCCCTTTCGCCTACAGGGCTTTCACCTTCTCTGGCGCTGCTTCCCAACAGCTTCGGCTAGAGTCGGGGATTCGGTATCCGAGGGCCCCACTACCCCGCCCGGACAAGCCAGACGGTTTAGGCTCTTCCCCTTTCGCTCGCCGCTACTCAGGGAGTCGCTTTCGCTTTCCTCTCCTCTGGGTACTGAGATGTTTCAGTTCCCCAGGTTCCCCCCGCCAAGGCGGTGACCCGTGTTCCCACGGGCCGGGTTCCCCCATTCGGACATCCAGGGATCCACGCCCGCTACCGGCTCCCCCTGGCTTATCGCAGGTAGCCACGTCCTTCATCGGCTCGGGTGCCAAGGCATCCACCGTGGGCCCTTAGCATCTTGACCCTCAAA
>NZ_ATNI01000008.1:0-44263 GCF_000511705.1 Thermus sp. NMX2.A1 | reverse complement strand
GGGTGGTGTTCCAAAACTACTCGCTCTTGCCCTGGCTTTCCGTGTACCAAAACGTGAGGGTAGGGGTGGACTCGGTGCACCGCGAACTTACCGATGCTGAGAGAGCCCGCATCACCGAGAAGTTTCTCCGCATAGTGGGCCTGTGGGAACACCGCCACAAGAAGCCAGGCGAGATCTCCGGGGGGATGAAGCAGCGCACTGCTTTGGCCCGGGCCCTGGCCACCAACCCGAAGATCCTGTTGCTGGATGAACCCTTCGGCGCCCTGGACGCCCTGACACGTACGAACTTGCAAGACGAGCTCTTGAAGGTGTGGGACTCCACCTTGGAGGACAGCTTCCTGAGGGCCATCTGGGGCGGCCAACGCAAGACCATCCTCTTGGTAACCCACGATGTGGAAGAGGCCATCTACCTCTCCGACCGCATTGCGGTGATGAGCAACGGACCCGCCGCCACCATCGGCAAGGTGGTAGAGGTGCCGCTGCCCCGCCCCCGCAACCGGCGGGAGATGCTTCAGAACCGCGCTTACCTGGAGGTCAAGGAAGAACTGCTGCACTTGCTGACTGTGGTCTACGCCCCGGAGCCTCCTAGAAAGCCCGCCTGAGGCCCCCCGCAGGAGGTCAAACCAAGGGCGCCGCTCTTGATGAACCTCCAACCGTGGGATATGTTCCAAGAGGTGTGCTGGCCAAGGCCCGCCGGTTCCCTACCTGGCAGGCCTTTTCCATAGGCCAGACGGCTGCCTGCCTTGCATCCTGCTGGGCGGAGGTATCCAAGCCCATCCAGCGGGCCGAGCCCCCAAATGCCCCCACATAGCGGCGGGAAAGGTAGGTGCGTATACTGGGCGCATGGGGAAAGCCGTTGCCCACCTTAAAAAGCGGTGAAAAAACCACCTGAAGCCCTGAGCCCTTATCCCCACGCCCTTCCCAGGGTTAACCCCAGGAAGACCTAGGCTACCATGAAGGCCAAGGCCCTCATCATCTGGGGCACGGGAAGCGGGGTGGGGAAAAGCTTCCTCACCGCCGGGCTCCTTCGGCATTTCCGCCGCCTGGGCCTTAGGGTGGCTCCCTTCAAGGCCCAGAACATGTCCAACCACTCCCGGGTGGTGGCGGGGGGCGAGATGGCCAGCGCCCAGTGGGTCCAGGCCCAGGCGGCGGGTGTCCCTCCCGAGCCCCGCATGAACCCGGTTCTCCTAAAACCCATGGGGGAACGGGCCTCCCAGGTGATCCTCCTGGGCCAGGTTAGCCCGGAACTTTCGCGGCTTTCCTGGGCCGAGCGGCGGGCCCACCTGGATGGCGTGGTGCAGGAAGCTTTGGCGGGGCTTCTTCAAGACTACGAACTGGTGGTGATCGAGGGGGCGGGAAGCCCCGTGGAGCGGAATCTCTGGCCCGATCTCCCCAACCTGAAGGTGGCCGAGTGGGCAAAGGCCAAGGCCCTCCTGGTGGCGGATGTGGACCAAGGTGGCTCCCTGGCCGCCCTCTACGGCACCTGGGCCCTTCTGGGGGAGCACAGGCCAAGGCTGGTGGGGTTTATCCTCAACAAGTTCCGGGGGGATCTGGAACTTCTAAAACCCGCCTACCGCCTCCTCCAGGACTGGACTGGGGTCCCGGTACTGGGCACCCTGCCCATGCTGGGGCTGGAGCTTCCCGAGGAAGATGGGTTCCGCCATCGCCCTAGGCCTGGCCCGGGCCCCAAGGTGGCCGTCCTCCGCTACCCCCATGCCTCCAACCTGGACGAGTTTTGGCCCTTGAGCGAGCTCGCCCACCTGGTCCATGCCCGCACCCCCAAGGAGGCGGAAGGGGCCTGGCTCCTCATCCTTCCGGGAAGCCGCCTCCCCAGCGAAGACCTCCCTTGGCTTAGAGACTTCCTGCCCCTGATCCAAAACCACCTGGCCCAAAACAAGCCGGTGCTGGCGGTCTGCGGCGGGGCGGAGATGCTCTCGGAGTCTATTTTGGACGAGGAGGGAGTGGAAAAGAGGGGCCTTTTCCCAGGCCTCGGCCTCCTTCCCTTCCAGGTGCGCATGGAAAAGGCCAAGACCGTTTTCGGCCGGCGGGTAAGACTGGAGGGACTGACGGGCTTTTGGGGTAGCTTAAACGGCCTCCAGGTGGAGGGCTACGAGATCCACCATGGCCAGGGCCTCCCCCTTCTGCACCAGGAAGGCTCCCTCCTCGCCACCTGGCTCCATGGCCTTCTGGAAAACCCCGGGGTGCAACGGGCCCTCTTCGGCCGGGAGGCCAGAGGCCTCGAGGAGGCCTTGCAGGAACTGGCGGACGCCCTGGAGCGCCATCTGGACCTGAAGGCCCTCCACCGCGCCCTAGGGCTTTTTGGCAAGGCAAAACCCCTGCCCTCCATGCCGCAAAGCCCGGATCCCCCACAAGGCCCCTTAGCGAGCCGGAGTCCCGATCCGCATGACCCTCGCCCCGGCTTGGTCCTTCTCCTGGGTGGGGCGAAAAGCGGCAAAAGCCGCCACGCCCAGAACCTAGCGGGGCCCTTCGCCACCCTCATCGCCACCGCCGAGGCCCGGGATGAGGAAATGGCGGAAAGAATCGCCCGCCACCGGGCCGAACGCCCCCCCACCTGGGAGATCCTGGAGGAGCCTTTGGACCTGGCGGGAGCCTTAACAAAGGCCCGCTACCCCACGGTGGTGGTGGACTGCCTGACCCTATGGGTCTCCAACCTCCTGGAAAAGGGCCTGGACCCCCTGGAGGAGGCCAAGCGGTTCCTTGAGGCATTGTTCGCTCCGCGAAGCAACGAGGCCCTCCCCCATAGCGGCAAGCGGGTCATCGCCGTCAGCAACGAGGTGGGCATGGGGATCGTTCCCGCCCATCCCTTGGCCCGCCGCTACCGGGACCTTTTGGGGGAGGTGAACGCCCTCTTCGCCCGGGAGGCAGAGGAGGTCTACCTCCTGGTGGCGGGCCGGGCTCTAAGGCTTTAGTGCTCCATTCCCGCCTGGGCCGGGATCCCCTGGTCAAAGGCGTGCTTCACCTTGCGCATCTCCGTGATCGTGTCCGCTAGGTGCAAAAGCTCCTCGGGAGCATCCCGCCCCGTCACCACCACGTGCACGTGCTCGGGACGCACCCTTAAGACCTCAAGGAACTCCTCCAAAGGAATCCAGCCGTAGCGCAAAGGGTAGATGGCCTCGTCCAGGACCACCAGATGGTAAGCGCCGGAGAGGATGGCTTCCTTGGCCCGCCCCCATCCCTCGTAGGCCAACCGGGCCGAAGCCAAAAGGTCGCGGCTTTTCCAAGTGAAGCCATCCCCCAATCCCTCCACGGGAATCCCCAGGGTCGCAAAGGCCCGGTGCTCCCCGAAGCGGGCCGTCTGGTGCTTGATGAACTGGAAGATCCTCACCTTTAGGCCCCGGCCGTGGGCCCTAAGGGCCAGGCCAAAGGCGGCGGTGCTTTTCCCCTTGCCCTCCCCGGTGTAGACCAGAAGGAGGCCCCGTCTCTTTTCCGTGGGCCTGGCGTACGGCTTCACCCGCTTAGGGCTTTCCATAAGGCATAGCCTACCAGTCCCGAAAGCTCCCCCAAGGCGATCATGGCCCCGAGGACATCCCCGTTTAGCCCCCCCAGGCGGGCCACCGCCAAGCGGGCCACCCCATAGGCGGCCAGGAAAACCAGGAGGGCAGGCCAAGGGTAAAGGAGGGGAAAGGGCAGGGCCAGAAGGAAAGCGCCTCCCCAGGGACCTCCCCGGATGAAACCCGCCATTCCCGAATGCAGGAGGGGGTAGCGGTTTAAAAAGGGGAGGACGGCAAAGCGGGCAAAGCCGGGCAGGAGGAGGAGGAAAAGGGGTTCCCTCGCCAAGGCCAAGGCCTGCCAAAGAAGAAGAAGGTAAACCCCTCCCACCCCGAAGGCAAAGGGGCCCAGGTGAGGATCCTTGAGGATGCGAAGCCGCTCCTCTTTGGGCCTTGCGCCCAAAAGGGCATCGGCCAGATCCAAAAGCCCATCCAGGTGCAAAAACCCCGTAAGGCCCAGGAGGAAAGCCAGAAGCAGGGCAGCCAAAAGCCCATCGGGAAGGGGAAGTAAGGACAGGAGCATGAGGGGAAGCCCCAGGGCATAACCCGCCAGGGGGAAGAAAAGGGTACTCCTTCGGAAATCCTCCGGGGTGGCCTCCTTGGGAGCCAAGGGGAAGATGGTGAGAAGGCTTAGGGCCAGGCGCAAGGGGCGCATGGACTACTGGCGGTCGGAAACCCCCGCCTCCTCAAAGGTGGCCATGTGCAGGATGCGGGCCGCAGCCCGAAGAAGGGGCATGGCCAAGACCGCTCCCGTTCCTTCCCCCAGGGCCAGGTGGAGGTCCAGGAGGGGCCTTAGGCCCAGGGCCTCGAGGATGTACCGGTGCCCAGGCTCCCGGGAGAGGTGGCCTGCGAAGAGGTACTCCTTAAGCCCTGGCTCCAACCGGTAGGCCAGAAGGGCCCCAGCGGAAACGGGAAAACCGTCCAAAACCAAGGGCAAACCCTGACGGTACCCCTCCAGGTAGACCCCGGCGATGGCCACAAGCTCCAAACCCCCCACCTCCGCCGCCACCTCCAGGGGATGCTCACCGGGGCGCAGGCGGCTTAGGGCCCGGGCCACCGCCTCCCGTTTCCGCCTAAGCCCCTCCTCCCCCACCCCGGTGCCCGGGCCCACCACCGCCTCCGGGGGAAGACCCAAAAGGGCGGCGGTGAGGGCGCTGGCTGCGGTGGTGTTGCCGATGCCCATATCCCCAGCCGCAAGAAGGGTGGCCCCTTGAGCGATGGCAATGCGGGCTGCCTCCTGGCCCGCCAGAAGGGCCTTTTCCGCCTCCTCCAGGGTCATGGCCGCCTCCCGGGCCAGATTCCCCGTGCCCGGGCGCACCTTGCGCTTTAGAAGCCCCGGGTGCTGGGGCAGGTCCCCCTTGACCCCCACATCCAGGACGTAGACCCGGCAGTCCGCCACCTGCGCCAGCTGGTTGATGGCGGCCCCACCCCGAAGGAAGTTCAGCACCATCTGGTAGGTGACCTCCTGGGGGTAGGCGGAAACCCCTTCCGCCACCACCCCATGGTCGGCGGCGGCCACCACCACCGCCCCCGGGCCCAGCTCGGGCTTTAGCCGCCCTTGGATGGCGGCCAGCCGCACCGCCACCTCCTCCAGGTGGCCCAGGGACCTAGGGGGCTTGGTGAGTCTCTCCATGCGCCTCCACGCTGCTTGCAAGGTTTCACGGTAGTCTATACGGCAAGGAGTATAAGCTTTGGAGCGTGGAACTATGGCTGGTGCGCCACGGGGAAACCCTTTGGAACCGGGAAGGCCGCCTCTTGGGCTGGACCGACCTCCCCCTCACCCCCCTGGGGGAGGCCCAGGCCAAGGCCCTCCGAGGGGTTCTGCCGGGGCTTCCCGCCTTCAGCTCCGACCTGCTTCGGGCCCAAAGGACGGCGGAACTGGCGGGGTTTCAGCCCCAACCCGTCTTCGCCTTAAGGGAAATCCACTTCGGCCTTCTGGAAGGAGCCCTCTGGCAGGAGCTGGACCCCGCCTACCAGGAAGCCCTCCTGCGCTTCCAGGGCTTTGCCCCCCCAGGAGGGGAGAGCCTCGAGGCCTTCCAGGAGCGGGTCCTCCGCTTCCTGGAGGAGATCAAGGCCCCTGCGGTCCTCTTCACCCACGGAGGGGTGATCCGGGCGGCCCTAAGGGCCTTAGGGGAGGACGGCCTTGTCCAGCCGGGAAGCGCCGTGGTTCTGGACTGGCCTAAGCGGGTCCTGGACCGCTTGATTCCAAACCCGTGAGCCTCCTTCTGGCTCTTCTCTTGGACTTCCTCTTTGGGGAACCCCCTGCCCGGTTCCACCCCGTGGTGCTCATGGGCCGGTACCTGGCCTGGGCCTGGCCCCAGGTGCGGGGTTTCTGGACGGGGGCCTTCTACTGGACCCTGGGGGCCCTCCTCTTCACCCTCCCCGCCCTTTTCCTGGACCTGATCCTCAGGCCCTTGGCCTGGGGCTGGCTTCTTCTGGGGCTTTTCCTCAAGCCCCTCTTCAGCTTGAGGATGCTCCTTTGGGAGGTGGGTAGGGTGGAGGAAGCCCTGTCCTATGGGCCTCTGCAGGGGCCGGATTCCCTTGCAGAAGCCCGGCGGCGCCTAGCCCGGATCGTGAGCCGCCCCACAGAAGACTTTTCCCCAGAGGAGGTTCGGGAAGCCGCCTTGGAAAGCCTTGGGGAGAACCTTTCCGATAGCGTCATCGCCCCTCTCCTCTATTACGCCCTCTTGGGGCTGGCCGGAGCCGCCCTGTACCGGTACGCCAACACCGCCGATGCCATGTGGGGCTACCTCGAGCACGGAAGGAGGGGAGCGTTTGCCGCCCGGGCCGACGACCTTTTAAACCTGGTCCCGGCCCGGATCACGGGCCTTCTCCTTTGCCCTCCCCGGCTCTGGCCCAGGCTCCTCCAGGAAGCCAGGAAGACGCTTTCCCCCAATGCCGGCTTCCCCATGGCCGCCTTGGCCTTGAGGCTAGGGGTGCGCCTGCGTAAGCGGGGAGCCTACGCCTTAAACGCCTCTGCCCCCTCCCCCACGCCCAAGACCACCCACCAGGCCTTGCGGCTAGCCCTAGCGGTGGGCTACGGCGCGGGCTTCCTCCTGGCCCTTCTCACCCTGGGGCGGTAGCTAAAGAGCTTTTCCCCGTTGTCCCAAGGGGGGCTTGGGTGTATATTCCCGTATCGGGGCGCAAGGCAGTTTAGAACCAGCCCTGCTCTCCCCGCTTGGATATGAACCCGCATACCTCACCCTCCAGCAAACCTCCGGAGGAAGGACAGTACCCCTGGTGGAAGGTCCTCTGCCTGACAGGGGTTGATCTCTTCTCCTCCCTGGGCTACCAGCCGGGGATCGCCCTTTTGGCCGCGGGGCTCCTGTCCCCTTTGGCCAACCTGGCCCTGGTTCTCTTCGCCTTCCTGGCGGTCTACCCTGTCTACCGCCGGGTGGCGGAGGAAAGCCCACACGGCGAGGGATCCATAGGGCTTCTCACCCGGTTGATCCCCGGCTGGCGAGGCAAGCTCTTGGTTTTGGTGGTCCTGGGCTTCTTGGCCACGGACTTCATGATCACCATCACCCTCTCCGCCGCCGACGCCGCCGTTCACATCCTGGGCAACCCCCTGGCTCCTTCCTGGCTTCAGGGACACCAGGTGGGCCTCACCCTTCTGCTTATTGGCCTCCTGGGCTTCGTCTTCTACCTGGGGTTCCGGGAGGCCATCGGCCTGGCGGTGCCCATCACCCTGGGGTATCTCTTCCTTAACGGAATAGTCCTCCTCTCCGCTCTGCCCCACGTGCGCCCGGAGCACCTGGAGGACTGGTGGCGGAAGCTCCTTTCCAGCCAGCCCGACCCCCTGGGCCTGGTGCTGGCCACAGCCCTAGCCTTTCCCAAGCTGGCCCTGGGGCTTTCCGGTTACGAAACCGGGGTGGCCGTCATGCCCTTGATCCGGGGCCTGCCCGGGGATACCCCGGAGCGCCCCTGGGGCCGCATCCGGGGAACGCACCGCCTCCTCTTCACCGCGGCCCTCGTCATGGGCATCTTCCTCTTAGGGGCGGGATTCGCCACCACCCTCCTCATCCCCCAGGAGCTATGGGGCAGCGAGGAGGTTTCCGGCAGGGCAATAAGCTTTCTGGCCCACCGCTACCTGGGGGAAGACTTCGGCACCCTTTACGACCTCTTTTCCATCGTCATCCTCTGGTTCGCTGGGGCCAGCGCCATGGCGGGTCTCCTTACCATCGTCCCCCGCTACCTTCCCCGCTTTGGCATGGCCCCGGAATGGGCTAGGAAACAACGTCCCATGGTCCTTTTCTTCACCGGGGTGGCCTTTGCCCTCACTCTTCTTTTCCAGGCCCGGGTAGAGGCCCAGGCAGCTGCCTACGCCACCGGCGTGCTGGTGGTCATGACCTCCGCTGCCCTTTCGGCGGCCCTGCTGGCGGAGCAGGAGAAGCGTCCCGAAAGCGGGTACTACCGCCTCCTCCTCCCCCTCTTCGCCTATGTGCTTCTGGCCAACATCCTGGAGCGACCGGATGGGGTGAAGATCGCCTCCTTTTTCATTGCGGCCACCCTGATCATCTCCCTGCTCTCCCGGACCCTGCGGGCGTTTGAACTCAGGGTGGAGGGCTTCCAGCTGGACGAGATGGCCGAGCAATTTGTGTCCCAGCTTAAGGCGCAGGAAGCCCCCATCCGCCTGGTGGCCCACCGGCCGGAGCGGGGAGGCCGGGGGGTGTACTGGGAGAAGGAGCGCCGCATCCGCGAGGCCACTCACATCCCGGTGGGGGATCCCATTTACTTCGTGGAGGTGTTTGTGCAGGATCCTTCGGAGTTCACCGCCCAAGCCCGGGTCTGGGGGGTGGACCGCCCTGAGGCCCGCATCTTCCGCATCCTGGGTACAGCGGCGCCCAATACCCTGGCTGCTTTTTTGCTCTACCTGAGAAACCGCACCGGCCGACGGCCCCACATTTACTTCGAGTGGTCAGACGAGGGACCCCTGCAAGCTGCCTTGGACTTCCTCCTTTTCGGGGAAGGGGATGTACCCACCCTTACCCATGAGATCCTGCGCCGCACCGAACCCGATCGGAGCCAGCGCCCCTTCGTGCACGTGGGGGGCTAGCGCCGCCAGTGCTTCAGGATTCCTGCCCCCAGGATGGTCATGGGTACCGCCAGGAATATACCCAGAAAACCGAAGAGCTTGCCGAAGGCGAAGATGGCAAGGAGCACCAGGGCGGGATGGAAACCCACGGTGCGGCCGTAGATGTACGGGATGAGGACCTTGCCCTCCAGTAGGGCGATCCCCCCGTAGCCCAAAAGCACCAGCAAGGCCACCAAAGGCCCCTTGGCCGAAAGGGCCACCAGAAAAGCCAGCAAGGCGGTGGCGATGCCGCCCACGAAGGGTACCACCTCCAGAACCCCACCCAAGACCCCTAGAGCAAAGGGGCTGGGAACCCCCAGGAACAAAAGCCACCCGCCGAAGAGAAGGGCGAAGGAAAGGGCGATGAGGAACTGGGCCCGGGCCCAGTAGCCCATCCGCCTCCAGGTGTCCTCCAGCACCTCGGTCCAGCCGCTCCCCGGGAGATAGGGGGCAACCCTGGCCACCAAATGGGGCTCGAGGGCAATCATCACCGCCAGGACCAAGGCCAAAACCAGCTGGGAAACCGTTTCCCCCACCCTCAGGAGGAGATCCCCGGCCACGTGGGCGGAGGTGAAAAGCGAAGAGGCCAGGTCGGGAAGGGTAAGCCCCAGGTTGTCCTCCAGCCACCTCAGGACCTGGGGCAAAACCTCACCCAGATGGTGGAACTGGAGGACAAGGAGGGGTGCGGCCAGGTAAAACCCCAGGCCCATGGCGCCCAAAACCAAGAGGTAGGCCAGGAAAACCGCGGAAGGCCGGGGGAACCTTCGCGCAAAGAGCCCCACCAGGGGATCCAAAGCCCCGGCCAGGGTAAAGGCCAGGAAGACCCAAAGAAGAAGGCTATAGAGGTGGGAAAGGGCCCAAAGGAAAAGGAGGAAAAGGGCCAGGCTCAAAAAAAAGCGGCGTACGGGAGGCGTTTCCATCCGGTCTAACCCTCCTCAGGATAATATCCCTACTTCATGAGGGGCCACACAAGTCCCTTGGTTAAGGCACAACCGGGCCCCCAGCCCGCCTGGCGGCGGGCTGGGGGTGGTTTACCGGGACCCCGCGTGGGGTGGCATAAGGCCCTTGACCGGTTGCGGGCCAGGGTATCCTGCAGGGCTTGGGGGGCCTTCCACTCCCCGACAGGGCCCGGGATCATCCCGGAACCCCCGCTGGCCAAAAGCCCCCTCGGGACCTAGCGACCCAGGTGGAGTAAATACCGGAAGCCAAGGGGCGGTACGGCCACTTCCTTGCGGTAGGTCCGCCCCTCCAGGGGGTCCCGCCAGCCACCTGGGGGCAGGGGTAGGGTGGCGGCCTCCACCCCGCTATTGAAGGCGGCAAGCACCTCCCCTTCCCCCGGCTCCCCCCGGAGGAAAGCCAGCAGGTAACCCTCGCCATAGTAACTGCGAAAAACCGCGCTCCGAAGGGCGGGAAGCTCCCGGCGTAGCCCGGCCAAGGTCTGGTAGAAGACCAGGGTTTCCCCGTGGCACTTCTCCCACTGGAAAGGATACCGGTTGAGCTCGTGGGGGGGGTCGGCTGGCCTTTCCCCGGTGAAACCGCACTCATCCCCCTGGAAGGTTACGGGGAGACCGGGAAGGGCGTAGAGCATGGCCGCCGCAAGCCGCTGCCGGGCCCTGGCTTCCGGGCTGGGAACGTCCTTCAGGCCCCCGCCCCCAAGCTCGGTAAGGAGGCGGGCCGTGTCGTGGGAGGTGATCAAGTTGAAGCCCATCCCGGCCACCGCCTCCGGGTAAAAGGCGTAAACCCGGGCCAGGTCCGCCAAGGCCCGGCGGGCGTTGTACAGGGCCAGGCTTCCCCCCTTGGCAAAGCGAAGGAGGATATCCCGGCCGATGGCGTAGTTCATCAGGGAGTCAAACTCATCCCCCCGGAGCCAGCTAGGATCCCTCTGCCAGATCTCCGCCACCAGGTAGGCGTCGGGCTTGATGGCCTTCAGTTCGGCCCGCATTTCCTTAAAGAAAGCGTGAGGATTTAGCACATCCCCGGGCACATCCACCCGCACCCCGTCAAAGCCGAAGCGGATCCAGTACTTGGCCACCTCGATCAGGTAGTGCTTCACTCCCGGGTCGGCGGTATTCAGTTTGGGGAGGCTACCCAGGCCCCACCATCCCTCGTAGGCGGAACCATCGCCGGGCAGGAAGGGCCAGCGCTTGATGAAGTACCAGTTCCAGTAAGGGGACCTAGGCCCCCGCCGCACCACATCCTGGAAGGCCCAGAAGCCCAAGCCGGTGTGGTTGGGCACAAAGTCAAAGATCACCCGCATGCCGAGGCGATGGGCCTCGTCCAGCAGCTTGCGCAAGAGGGATTTGTCGCCGAACTTGGGGGAAACCTTGAGGTAGTCGTGGGTGTCGTAGCCGTGGGCCGACCCGGAATCAAAGATGGGATTCAGGTAGAGGACGCTAACCCCCAGCGCCTTTAGGTAAGGAAGCTTGGCCAGCACCCCGGCAAGATCCCCCCCGAAGTACTGGTGGCAGCAGTGCAGGGGCGAGGGGGGATCGCTCCAGTGGGAGAGATGGGGCTTGGGCCCGGAGGAGCGCTGCCACACCTGGTTAAAGCGGTACTCGTCGGTTTCCAGGGCCAGGGCGTCGTTGCCGGGATCCCCGTTGTAGAAGCGCTCGGGGAAGATCTGGTAACCCACCCCCTCGCCTACCCAGGCCACCTCGGCAAAGGGCCTTTCGGGAGGGTTAAAGGGACCGAACACCTCCTCCTTCCCATCCTGGGTCCGCACCCGGATGCGGTAGGCTCCCACGCCCCCAGGTAAGGTCCCACGCCAAACCTCGCTTCCCGGAAAACTCAGTTGCAGGTGCATGGGGACCCTCTTTCCTTCCACCTCTACCCAGGCGGCCGCCACCGCCCCCTCCCCCGCCCGGAAGCGCACGGAAAGCTTGCCGTCGGCATGGGAGACAAACTGGGCGTCCAACGGATCATGGGTGAAGTCCAGGGCCACGGGCCCCGCAGGAGGGGTGGGGGCTACCGGAGCCTGGACCACGATCACGGCGTTCTGACCCCCAAAGCCATCGTCCACACACCCTGCCGCCTTCGGGTCCACCATGGGCGTGCCGAAGGTGGGATCGTTGCACATGTCCCTGGGCCACTGGCCGTTGATGAAGAACTTGTACTGGTGCTCCCCTGGATCCAGGTCCACGGTTACCGCCCAGGACCCGTCCTCCTTCTGCATGGGGGTTTCCCCCCAGCTGTTGAAGGAGCCCCGGAGGCTTACCGAGCGCACCTCGAGGCCCGAAGGGGGTGTGTAGCGGAAGGTCACCGGGACCGCCAGGGCCAGGCTAAGCCATACCCACACCGCCAGGATTCTTCCCATATCCCCTCCTTTTCCTATCCACATAGAAGCGCTTCCATCATACTTCCTTCGCCTCTTTCGGCAACCGCAAACCGGACTTGCGTCCTAAATCCCCCATCCGCCAGTGTATTCCTCTTCACTTCGGAGGAAGCCATATCCGGCCCCGGCAAGGCCCTCCGGAATACCATGGATGCATGCACCTGAGCGGTATCCCCACCCAGCACTGCTCCTCCGGGTGTTCCGGGCCATTTGCTGCCCCGGCACCCAGGTGAACGTGCTGAGCCGGGCAACGGGTGGAACCCGGATAAGGAGGCGGTTGTGCTAGCAGGCTCCATCCTGACTCCCCAAGGCTTCGTACAGGGCAGGCTTCACTTCAGCGAGCGCATAGAGGCCATAGAGGAGGCTCCCGTGAAGGGCCCTTACATCCTCCCGGGCTTCCTGGACCTCCACGTGCACGGGGGAGGCGGAAGGGAGGTGATGGAGGGCCAGGAGGGAGTAGAAGCCACCTTGCGCTTCCACCTCCAGCACGGCACCACAGGCCTCCTCGCCACCACCGTCACTGCTCCCCTGGCCGATCTGGAAAGAACTCTCAAAGGAGCGCAGGCGGCCATGGAAGGCCCTTGGGGAAAGGCCCTTCTGGGCGTTCACCTGGAGGGTCCTTTCATCAGCCCAAACCGCCTGGGAGCCCAGCCCCCCTTCCCCCTTCCCCCGGACCGGGAAATAGCCAGCCATCTTCTCTCCCTGGCTCCCGTGCGGGTGGTGACCCTAGCCCCCGAGCTTCTCGGGGCCTTAGAACTCATCCGCTTCCTGGCGGAAAAGGGCATTCGGGTCCAGCTCGGGCACACGGGAGCCCGCTACGAGGAGGCCCTATCCGCCCTGGAGGCAGGGGCGGTGGGCTTCACCCACCTCTATAACGCCATGACCGGCCTGCACCACCGGGCCCCGGGAGTGGTGGGCCTGGCCCTGGAACGGGGGAAATGGGCCGAGATCATCCCCGATGGCCTGCATGTGCACCCGGCCGCCATCCGGCTGGCTTTGAAGACCATTCCCGGGCTGTACTTTGTGAGCGACGCTGTGGCCGCGGCGGGGATGCCGGAGGGCACCTATCCCCTGGGGGCCCATCGGGTGGAAAAGCGGAAGGAGGGAGTGTGGCTGGGAGAGTCCTTGGCGGGGAGCACCCTTACCCTGGACCAGGCCTTAAGGAACCTGGTGGCCTTTCGCGTGCCCTTGGAGGAGGCGGCCAAGCGGCTATCCCTGTACCCGGCCCGATACCTGCGCCTTTCGGACCGGGGGGAGATCGCCTTGGGGAAGCGGGCGGATCTCGTGGTGCTGGACGAGGCCCTAAGGGTGCTGGAGGTGTACCTGGAAGGGGAACAGCTGGCGTGGGAAGGCTCCACTCGGAACTAGGGTACAGAACGCCTCGGGAAACCCTAGGGGAGGCCCGTGAGATTTTACATGGGGGGTAGGTAGTACGGACTTAGGGGCACAAGCTACCAAGTTAGGTGTGGAGGACGGGACGTTAAGCTTTCCATGTAAGGGGGTAATTATGTTCGTAGATCTGAACGTCGACGCTGGGGAATCCTATGGGACCTTTACCTACGGTCACGATCGGGAAATCTTTCCCCTGGTGACCTCGGTGAACCTGGCCTGCGGCTTTCATGGGGGAAGCCCCACCCGCATAAGGGAGGCGGTGACTCTTGCCAAGGCCCATGGGGTGGCGGTGGGAGCCCACCCGGGCTTCCCCGACCTGGTGGGTTTTGGTCGCAGGGATATGGCCCTGAGCCCCGAGGAAGTCTATGCGGACGTCCTCTACCAGATAGGAGCCCTCTACGCCTTCCTGAAGACGGAAGGGTTAAGCCTTCACCACGTGAAGCCCCACGGGGCCCTCTACCTCAGAGCCTGTCGCGACCGGGAAACCGCCCGGGCCATCGCCGAGGCGGTGAAGGCCTTTGACCCCGAAGTGCCCTTGGTGGTGCTTCCCAGCACGGTGTACGAGGAGGAGGCCCGGAGGGCAGGGCTAAGGGTGGTCCTCGAGGCTTTTCCCGAACGGGCGTATCTGAAAAACGGCCAGCTGGCCCCCCGCTCCCTCCCGGGAAGCTGGATCAGCGATCCCAAGGAGGCAGCCAGGCGGGCCCTCAGGATGGTTCTAGAAGGAAAAGTCGAGGCCCTGGATGGCGGGGAAGTGGAGGTCAAGGCGGAAACCCTTTGCATCCACGGGGACAACCCCAACGCCCCCGAGGTGGCACTGGCGGTGCGCAAGGCGCTGGAGGAAGCAGGGATAGAGGTGAGACCCTTCTAGAAAGCAGTCGGCTCATCGCCAGGTCCCTTTTCTCCACAAAGGCGTAGACTTCCCTCATAGCCCTCTTCTTAAGTCCGCTAATCCTGTAAACCATTCCAGTTTAAAGCGTTAAGCCCAGGGGGGCTGACCCCCCTGGGCTTCCTTCAGGTTTCGGTCAGGTGCCAGCGTACCTCGAGGCCCGAAGCCCCGCCTGGGCTGCGGCAAGCCGGGCGGTAAGCACCCTGAAGGGGCTCGCCGAGGTGTAATCCAGGAGGTCGGCCACAAAGGCCACGCTGCGGGCCTCGCCCCCATGTTCCCCGCAAAGCCCTACCTTAAGCCTGGGGTTAGCCCGCTTCCCTTCCTGCACCGCAAGCCGAAGAAGCCTTCCCACCCCCTTCTCGTCCAGGCGCTCCGTGGGGTCGAAGGGGAAAAGCCCTTCCTCCACATACTGGGGCAGGAACTTCCCGGCATCGTCCCGGGAAAGACCAAAGGCCATCTGGGTGAGGTCGTTGGTGCCAAAGCTGAAAAAGTCCACCAGGGGAGCGATCTCCGAAGCCAGAAGGGCCGCCCTTGGAGTCTCGACCATGGTGCCGAAGGGAATGGGGCCGTACTCCCGGAAAAGCTCCTCCGCCAGGGCCTTGGCCCTTTCCACCTCCTTGGGATCTGCCACCAGGGGAACCATGACCTCCGGGCGGGGATCAAAACCCTCTTCCCTTAGCTCTTTGGCCGCTTCCAGGAGGGCCCGAAGCTGCATGCGGAAGATGCCCGGCCTGAGGAGCAAAAGCCGGATGCCCCGAAAGCCCAGCATGGGGTTCTGCTCCGCCAGGGCCTTGGCCCGCTCCCAAAGGGCCTTGGCCTCCTCGTCCCCGGCCTCCGCCTGCGCCTTCAGTTCCTCGAGGGAGGGCAGGAACTCGTGGAGGGGAGGATCCAGGAGGCGTACGGTCACCGGGAGGCCATCCATGGCCCTGAGGATGCCCTTGAAGTCCTCCTTTTGGAAGACGAAAAGCCGCTCCAAGGCCTCGGCTTCCTCCTCCGGGGTGCGGGCCAGGATCAACCGCCGAACCCAAGGCAGGCGTTCCTCCTGGAAAAACATGTGCTCGGTACGGCAAAGCCCGATCCCCTCGGCGCCGAAAGCCCGGGCCCTTTCGGCGTCCAGGGGGGTATCGGCGTTGGCCCTGACCCCCAGGGAACGGTGAGGCTCCGCCCAGGAAAGAAGCTTATGCAAAAGCTCCTCCTCGGCCGCTTCAGCCAGGGGCACCGCTCCCAGGTAAACCTCCCCGGTGCTCCCGTCCAGGGTAAGCAGCTCCCCCTCCCGGATCTCCAGGCCGTCCACCCAGGCCCGACCTTCCTCGGGAACCACCCTCAAGGCTTCCGCCCCCACCACCGCCGGCACCCCCAGGCCCCGGGCCACCACCGCCGCATGGGAGGTCAAGCCCCCCCGGGCGGTGAGGATTCCCTTGGAAAGGTACATGCCGGTGATGTCCTCGGGGGTGGTTTCCGGGCGCACCAGGATGGTGGGAAGCCCTTGGGCGGCGTAGCGCTCCGCCGCCTCGTTGCTGAAGACCGCATGGCCGAACGCCGCCCCTGGGCTTGCGGGAAGGCCCCGCAGAATGGGTTTGGGAGCCTTCTCCCGGTCCACGGTGGGCTTGAGGAGGCCGGGCAGGGCGTTGGCCTCCACCCGGAGCACGGCCTCCTCCTTGCTGATCAGGCCCTCCTCCGCCATCTCCACGGCGATGCGTACCGCGGCCTGGGCGGTGCGCTTGCCGGAGCGGGTTTGGAGCAGGTAGAGCCTCCCCCGTTCCACGGTGAACTCAAAATCCTGCATGTCGCGGAAGTGGCGCTCCAAGAGGTGGGCCACCCGCTCAATTTCCCTATAGAGCTCGGGGGCGTACTCCTTGAGGCGGGAAAGGGGCTCAGGGGTGCGGATACCCGCCACCACATCCTCACCCTGGGCGTTCCGCAGGTATTCCCCGTAGAGGCCCTTCTCCCCGGTGGCGGGGTTGCGGGTAAAGCCCACCCCGGTCCCCGAGTCCTCCCCCAGGTTCCCGTAGACCATGGCCTGGACCACCACCGCCGTGCCCAGGTCCTCCGGGATGCCGTAGATGCGGCGGTAGGTTTTGGCCCGGGGATTCAGCCAGCTGCGGAAGACCGCCTCGATGGCCCCTTGCAGCTGAAGCCAGGGGTCCATGGGGAAGGGCGTGCCCCGCTCTTGCAGGTGGCGCAGGTATTGGAAGGAAAGGGCCTCGAGGTCCTCGGGGGAAAGCTCCGTGTCGCTTTGCACACCCCGCTTCTCCTTCAAGGCGGAGAGCATGCCCTCAAAAACCTCCGCCCTCTCCCCCAAGACCACCTCCCCGTACATGGAAAGGAGCCTTCTGAAGGCATCCCAAGCGAAGCGGGGATTCCCCGTGGCCCGGGCCAGGCTTTCCACTCCTTCCAAGGAGAGGCCCAGGTTGAGGATGGTGTCCATCATCCCGGGCATGGACACCGGGGCCCCGCTCCGCACGGAAACCAAAAGGGGAGGGGTGCTCCCCTCCCCTGTGCCGAAGCGCTTGCCTACTAGGCCCTCGAGGGCCGCCAGCTTGGCCCGGACCTCCTCCCACAGGCCCGGCACCGCCCCCTGCTTGAGGAAGCGGCGGCAAGCCTCCGTGGTGATGACCAGGGCCGGGGGAACGGGAAGCCCCGCCTGGGCCATCTCCACCAGCCCAAACCCCTTGCCGCCCAAGAGATCCCGGGAAAGGCCCCGGGCCTCGGAAAGCAGATACACCTGCGTGTGCGTACCCACGCCCCCAGTTTCCCCCTGGGTATGGAAACGTGGAAAGGTGTAAGGTCCGGAGGTCTACACCGCTTCGTGCCCTACCCACCCCGGCCCGGTTATGGGTAGGCTTTTCCCGTGGACTCGAGGCTCGTGGCCCTCCTCTTCGGCGTGCTCCTCGGAACGGTGAGCGAAAGCAGCCTGGCCCCTGCCCTCCCCCTCCTGGCCCGGATCTACGGGGTAGGTCCGGATACCGCCCAGCAGGCGGTTTCCGCTGGGCTTTTGGGAGCGGCCTTGGCCTATTTGCCCGTGGCCTGGCTGGCCCGCCACCTGGGTGCCGCACGGCTTTTCCGCCTGGGCCTGATCCTGCACGCCGCCTTGGCCTTGGCCCTAGCCCTGGCCTCCAGCCTTCCCTACCTCATCCTCCTCCGCCTGGCTCAGGGAGTGGCCACCGCCATGGTGGTGGGCCTGGTACCCGGCCTGGCCACCAGCGCCTTTCCCCAGGCCCGAGGTTACGCCATGGGCATGGTGGCCAGCACCGTGGCCACCGGCACCCTCTTGGGCCCCGCCCTTGGAGGTTTGGCCGCCACCTGGGGCCTTTCCTATGTCTTTCTCCTCCCCCTTCCCGTGGGGCTTCTCGCCCTCTTCCTCTCGGGCAATCTTCCGGAACTTCCCAGGCAGGAAGGCTCTCTAAGGCGCTTGCTCGAGGCCTCTGGGTTCCTTCAGGCCCTCGCGGCCACCTCCCTGTACTTCCTCCACACCCTGGGCACCACCGTGGCCTTGGCCTTCCACCTGGGGGCAGAGGGGTTCTCCCCCAGCGCCATCGGCACCCTTCTCCTCCTCAATCCCTTGCAACTTCTCCTCCTGGGAGCCTGGGCTGGCCGCACCGCGGACCGCCTGGGGTACAACCGCATGTCCCTCCTCGGGGCCTACCTCCTGGTGGCCGCGGGCGTGGGCTTCGCCCTCTTGCCCCTTTGGCATCCCCTCTGGGGCTCGGCCTTGGGGCTCCTCCTCCTGGGGATAGGACGGGCCCTTTTTCAAGCGGCCAACAACGCCCTGGTGCTTTCCCTGGCGCCTGGGGGCCTCGAGGGGCTGGCCTCGGGTGCCCTGTCCGTGGCCCGGGCCCTGGGCCAAGCCCTGGGAAGCGCCCTGGCCGGGGGTTCCCTGGCCTTCTTCTACGCCGTCCTTCCCAACCACCGCCTGGCCTTCGCCGCCACCCTCTTGCTCCTCACAGGCCTCATGGGCCTCTCCGCCTGGCTGGTGCGGGCCAGGGGTTAAGGGCCAGGCCACGCTCCGGAGGAGCAAAAGGAGCGTAGCATGTAGCCATGCTGGACGATGCGCTGAGGCCCATCCACGGTGGGCCCGATGGGGGTCCTGAGCCCCTCTACGACTTCTCCACCAACGCCAACGCCCTGGGGCCCAACCCGGTGATCCTGGAGTACCTCAGGCAGGCCGATCCAAGCCGCTACCCGGACCCCCTCTACCATAGAACCCACCGCCTTCTGGCCGAGGCCCACGGGGTTCCGGAAAGCCATGTGGCCGTGGGCACGGGCACCAGCGAAGTCATCCACCGCCTGGCCCGCTGGAACCACCTCAGGGGCCCCATCCTCCTCCTCAAGCCCACCTTCAGCGAGTACGCCAGGGCTGCGCGGGCCCTGGATCTGCCCCTTTTTGAGGCGGGAAGCCCGGAGGAGTTCCTGAGGCTTCTACCCCGAAGCTCCTTGGCCTTCCTCTGCGTGCCCAACAACCCCACGGGGGAGGTGTACCCCTTCCTGGAGGAGGCCGCACAACGGGCCGGGGGGGCCTTGGTGTTGGATTTGGCCTATTACCCCCTTATGGAAAAGCCCTTTCCCCTTCCCCAAGGAGCTTGGCGCCTGTACAGCCCCAACAAGGCTCATGGCCTCACTGGGATACGGGCCGGGTACCTTTTGGCCCCCATGGACCTCACTTCCTTCCGCCATCTGGCTCCTTCCTGGCCGGTTTCCGTCTACGGGGAGGCCCTCCTCTTAGGCCACCTGGACCCAGAGGCCCAGGGGTGGTTGGAGGAGAGCAAAAGGGAACTCATCCGCCTGCGCCGTCTCCTGGCCCAGGGCCTACGGGAGCTAGGCCTACCGGTGCGGGAAAGCCCGGCCAACTTCCTCCTGGTGCGGGTGGGGCAGCAGGCCACGGAGGTGGCCAGGAGGCTAAGGGAAAGGGGCATACGGGTAAGGGACGCCACCAGCTTTGGCCTGCCCGGGTGGCTAAGGCTTTCCGCCCAAAGAGAGGAGGCTATAGAGGCGCTCCTGGCAGCCCTCGCCGAGGCCCTGGCCGCGAGGATCTGATGGAGGACAGAACCCTGATGAGCGTGGAAAAGGGGTGGCTTAAAACATGGCCCTGGTTCCCCTCGCCTAGGGCACCTCGGCCCACTGGGCCAAGCCTGAAGGCCCAGAACGGCTGGGAGGGAACAGCGAAGGCTTGCACGTTGGCCAAGACCTCCTTCGTACCGGTTCTGGAGGTTCAGGGTGAAGGCTAAGGCGCTCATCATCTGGGGGACGGGAAGCGGGGTGGGAAAAAGCCTCATCACCGCTGGGCTCCTCAGGCACTTCCGGCGCTTGGGCCTCCGGGCAGCTCCCTTTAAGGCCCAGAACATGTCCAACCACTCCCGGGTGGTGGCGGGCGGGGAGATGGCCAGCGCCCAGTGGCTCCAGGCGGTGGCGGCAGGGACCGAACCCGATCCTCGCATGAATCCCATCCTCATCAAGCCCATGGGCCTCGAGGGAAGCCAGGTGGTGGTCCTGGGCCGGGTGGACCCCCTTCTTTCCCGGCTTTCCTGGAAGGAGCGTAGACCCCATCTGGAGGCTCCCGTACGGGAAGCCCTGGAGGCCTTGGGGAACGAGTTCGACCTCCTGGTCCTCGAGGGGGCAGGAAGCCCGGTGGAGCGGAACCTTTGGCCGGACCTCCCCAACCTTCAGGTGGCGGAGTGGGCGGGGGCCCAGGCCCTCCTGGTGGCCGACGTGGACCAGGGAGGGTCCCTGGCCGCCCTCTACGGCACCTGGGCCCTGCTGGGGGAGCACCGCGAGAGGCTCCTTGGCTTCGTCCTCAACAAGTTCCGGGGGGACATCCGCTTGCTGGAACCCGCCTACCGCCTCCTGGAGGGCTGGACGGGAATCCCGGTCCTAGGCACGCTGCCCATGCTGTCCCTGGAGTTACCCGAGGAGGATGGATTCCGCCACCACCCGAGAAAGAGCCTGGGCCCAAAGGTGGCCATCCTCCGCTACCCCCATGCCTCCAACCTGGACGAGTTCTGGCCTCTTTCGGAACTCGCCCAGCCTGTGTACGCCCGCACCCCCGAGGAGGCCCAGGGAGCCGAGCTCCTAATCCTCCCGGGAAGCCGCCTGCCCGCCAGGGACCTGGCCTGGCTCCAGGGCTTCCTACCCCTCCTGCGGGCCCACCTCGAGGCGGGAAAACCTGTGCTGGCCATCTGCGGGGGAGCGGAGATGCTGGCCCAGGCCATCCTTGACGAGGAGGGGGTGGAGGTCAAGGGGGTTTTCCCAGGCCTAGGCCTCCTTCCCTTCCAGGTGCGGATGCTCAGGGAGAAAACCGTACGCCCGGCCGGGGTGGTCTTCCGGGAGCTTTCCGGCTTCTGGGCCAGGTTGAACGGCCTGAGGGCCCAGGGTTACGAGATCCACCACGGCCAGGGGATCCCCTTGGTGCACCAGGAGGGGCCCCTTCTCGCCACCTGGCTTCACGGCCTTTTGGAAAATCCTGGGGTGCAGCGGGCTCTCTTCGGCCAAGAGGCCAAGGCCCTGGAGGCAGTCCTGGACCAGCTGGCCGACGCCTTAGAGGAGCACCTGGACCTCGAGCACCTCCACCGCCACCTAGGGCTTAGGCCAAACCCTTCCCCAGCGCCCAGGGGGAAAGAGGAATCCCTTGACCCCCCACCTCCCCCCGGCCTCATCCTCCTCCTGGGCGGGGCCAAAAGCGGGAAAAGCCGCCACGCCCAAAGGCTTGCCGGCCCCTGGGCCACCCTCATCGCCACCGCGGAGGCCCGGGATGGGGAGATGGCGGAGAGGATCGCCTGCCACCGGGCGGAACGTCCCCCCACCTGGGAAACCCTGGAAGAACCCTTAGACCTGGTGGAAGCCCTTAAGAGGGCCCGTTACCCCACGGTGGTGGTGGACTGCGTCACCCTTTGGGTTTCCAACCTTCTGGAGAGGGACCGCGATCCTCTCGCGGAAGCCCGGCGGTTCCTGGAAGCGGTTTCCTCCAGCGGCAAGCGGGTCATCGCCATCTCCAACGAGGTGGGGATGGGGATCGTTCCCGCAAACCCCCTGGCCCGGCGCTACCGGGACCTCTTGGGAGAGGTGAACGCCCTGCTGGCGAAGGCAGCCCAGGAGGTCTACCTGCTTATTGCGGGTAGACCCCTGAAGCTTTAGGAGAGCAGGTGGCGCATGCGTTTTTGGATCACCCGGGTAGCCCAAAGGGGGCTGATCCGGTAAAGCACATCCATGCTCCTGGCATCCTGGCCCAGGAGTATGCGGAAGGCATTCCGCTCCACTCCATCCAGTAGCATCTTCGCCGCCTTCGCTGGCTCCAGGATAGGGATCCTGGCTTCCCCACCCACCCTCGGTGCCTCAACCCCCGAGTGCTCGGCAATAGCCGTGCGCATGGCCCCCGGCAAAACCAGGGTAACCCGCACGGGGGTACCTTGGAGCTCCGCCCAAAGTCCCTCGGTGAGCAGCTTGAGGGCAGCCTTAGAGGCTCCATAGACCGTCTGCCCCGGTACGGGCAGAAATCCCCCCATGCTGGACACGTTGACCAGATGGGCCTCAGGCCGGGCCAAAAGCAGGGGTAAAAAGGCCTTTATCATATAGAGGGTACCGTAGAAGTTTACCCGCATCACCCGTTCTATGGTGGCGTAGTCCAGGTCCTGCAAGCGCTTGAAAGGCTGGATGATGCCTGCATTGTTGATGAGGCCATCCACGTCTCCATGTATGGCCACCACCTCCTGGGGAAGGGCTTCCACCCGTTCCCTATCGGTGATATCCAGCTGGTGAAGGCTTAAACTGGCCGCTTTGGCCCCTGCCTGCTCCCTGGTGGCCTCGAGGCCCTCCCGCCTTAGGTCCACCGCCGCCACCCGGGCACCCCGGTATAGCAGCTCCAGGGTGAGCGCCTGCCCTAAGCCACTTCCCGCTCCGGTGACCACCATCACCTTGCCGGCCAACCTCATCTGGACCCCCTATTTCCAGGGTACACCCCGAGCCCTCTGAAAGGGCTCGGGGCATCCCGGGGGTATCCCGGGGACCTCTTGGACCAGATCTAGGCAGCTAGACCCTTCCCCTAGCCTCCCACCTCTCCCGCAGCCGGGCGAAGAGGGCCTCCACCTTCTCCTTGGGGAGGATCACCTGTTCCGTGCGCCCCCGGCCAATCAGGTCCCCAAGCTCGTTGTAGGCCTCCATGCTGGCGTGAACCCGGTTTCCCTCGGTCCTTTCGTGCCGGGCCACGATCCTGACCCGCATCCCCGGGAGCGCCGAGGCCAGGTGGCGCACCTCTACGTAGCTGCCGATTCCCTCCTCCCCCTCCTCCAGGAAGGGGAGAATGATCTTGCGTCCGGCCAGCTCCATGTGCTTGGCCATCCAGTAGGTGGCGTAAACGGGATGGACTGGGCCGAGCTCCTCAAAGTCCACGGTCATCTCGGGGGTGACCACGGTCTCAAAAACCGCCTGGAAGCCAGGGGGAATGGGACGCATGGCTACTTCTTGCGCAGGTCCAGAACCCGCCTCAGCTTCCCCCCCTCGCTCCTCGGGGCCTCCCCCGGGGCCAGGAGGGTCACCTTCATGCTCACCCCGATGCTGTCCTTGATCTTGTGGGCCACCTTCTCCCTCAGGGCGTGGAGGCGGTGGTCCGCCTCGATGACCTCATCGGAAAGGGCTTTGCGCCCGATCTCCTGGAAGAAGGCTTCGGAAACCTCCACCTTGAGCTCGGCCTCGTCCAGGGTACCCTCCCGCCGCACCACGATCTGGTAGTAGGGCTCCACCTCGGGTATACCCGAAAGCACCGCCTCCACCTGCGTGGGGTACACGTTGACCCCGCGGATGATGAGCATGTCGTCGGTGCGGCCCAGGATGGGGCCCATGCGCACGTGCGTGCGACCGCAGGAGCAGGCCTCGTAGGTGAGGAAGGTGAGGTCCCCGGTCCAGTACCGCAAGAGGGGCACGGCCTCCTTGGTGAGGGTGGTGAAGACCAAAACCCCCACCTTGCCCTCAGGAAGGGGCTCGCCGCTATCCGGGTCCACCACCTCGGGCAGGAAGTGGTCCTCCCAGATGTGGCTCCCCTGCCGTTCCTCCACGCACTCGTTGGCAACCCCGGGACCGATGATCTCGGAAAGCCCGTAGATGTTGGTGCTCCTCACCCCAAGCCCCTCGTCCACCTGCTTCCGGATGGTCTCGGTCCAGGGCTCAGCGCCCAGCACGGCGTATTCCAGGGAGAGCTCCTCCGGGGAGACCCCCCGCTTCCTGAACTCCTCCGCCAGGGTCTGGGCGTAGGAGGGGGTGCAGGAGATCACCTCCGGGCGGAAGTCCTGAATGAGCATGAGCTGCCGCTCCGTCATGCCGCTGGAGACGGGGACCACCGTCATTCCCAAGGCCTCCGCCCCGCCGTGCAGACCCAAGCCCCCGGTGAAAAGCCCGTAACCATACGCGTTGTGGAGCATCATCCCCGGCTTAGCCCCCGCCGCGGCCAGGGAGCGGGCCACCACCTCCGCAAAGACCTGGAGATCGTTTTTGGTGTATCCCACCACGGTGGGCTTGCCGGTGGTGCCGCTGCTGGCGTGGATGCGCGCCAGCCTTTCCCGGGGCACGGCAAAGAGGCCAAAGGGGTAGTTTTCCCTGAGGTGGTCCTTTTTGGTAAAGGGGAGCTTAGGGAGGTCCTCGAGGGTCCGCACTCCCTTCGGGTCCACCCCTGCCTCGTCCAGAAGCCGCCGGTAGAAGGGCACCCTCTCGTACACGTAGGCCACGATGTTGCTAAGCCTTTCCTCCTGCAAAGCCCTGAGCTTTTTCCTGGACAGGGTTTCCAATTCCGGTTGGTACATCATCCCTCCTCCTTGCGCCAAGCGTTCTGTCCGGAAGATAGCCCTTCCCCTGCACCGGGAAAGGCATCTCCTCCCAGGCGAAACACCGTTCCCGTGAATAAGGCCACCAGTTTCCCCTCGGACACCACCTCCACCCGGTAGGTGGCGGTACGCCGGGAGAGGTTGACCTCCTGGGCCCTCGCCTCCACCCGCGCCCCGGCGGAAAGGGGACGGAAGTAATCCATGCGGCAGGATAGGGCCACGGCGGGCCCCCGGGAGTTGGAGGCCAGGGCGAAGGCGCTATCGGCGAGGGCATAGAGGAATCCTCCATGGACGGTGCCGTGGAGGTTTAAGTGCGCCTCCCCCACCACCCCGGCCACCACCGCCTCCCCCGGGGCCAGGTGCTGAATCTGAAGGCCCAAGGTCCGCATGAAGGCATCCTCCAGGTGTTCGCCCTGGGAAGCAGCCTGCCCCATTCCCTACCCCTCCTCCAGGTGCTCGCTTGGCGCAACCGCCACGTCCGGCTCCCGGGAAAGCCCCAGGTACGCCTCCACCACCCGGGGATCCTGCCTCAGAGCCTCGGCGGGCCCCTCGAGGACCATCTCCCCCGCCTCCAGCACCAGCCCGCGATCGGCCAAGGCCAAGGCCATCTTGGCGTTTTGCTCCACCACCAGGAGGGTGGTCCCCTGGCCCTTAAGCTCCCTCAGGATGCGGTAGATCTCCTGCACCATCAGGGGAGCCAGGCCCAGGGAGGGCTCGTCCAGAAGGAGAAGTCGGGGCCTGGCCATAAGGGCGCGCCCGATGGCCAGCATCTGCTGCTCCCCACCGGAAAGGGTGCCGGCGGGCTGCTTCCTCCTTTCCAAAAGCCTGGGGAAAAGGGTGTAGACCCTTTCCAGGTCCGGCCTCAGGTTCTCCCTGCGGCGAAAACGGGTAAAGCCTCCCAGGAGGAGGTTGTCCTCCACGGAAAGCCCGGGGAAGAGGGCCCGGCCCTCCGGCACTAGCACCAGACCCCGGGAAAGAAGGGCCTCCGGGCTTCGCCCCCGCACCTCCGCCCCGTCCAGGAAGACCTTCCCCTCCGCCTGGGCCAAGCCCAAGAGCCCCCTCAGGACGCTGGTCTTCCCCGCTCCGTTGGGGCCGATGAGGGTAAGGGCCTCCCCCTCCTTTAGGGAGAAACTCACCTCCCGCACCGCCTCGAGGGGCCCGTAGCGCACGGTGAGACCCTGAACGGAAAGGAGACTCATGCCACCTCCTCCTCTCCCAGGTAGGCCGCCCGCACCAAGGCGTTCCTCTGGACCTCCTTGGGCGTGCCCTCGGCGATCTTCTCCCCGTAGTTCATCACCACCACCCGGTCTGCCAGGCCCATGATGAGGTCCATGTCATGGTCCACGATGAGCACCGTGTAGCCCTCCCTGGCCAGGGAGCGGAGGAGGGAGGCAAGCTCCCGCTTCTCCTGGGCCCTGAGCCCCGCGGCGGGCTCGTCCAGGAGGAGCACCTCGGCCCCCGAGGCCAGGAGCCGGGCGATCTCCAGCAGGCGCTGCTGGCCCACGGAAAGGCGCTCCGCCTTTTCCAGGGCCAAGGACTCCAGCCCCACCCGCTTCAAGGCCCGGTAGGCGGTGGCCAAGGCCCGCTCCTCTTCCTTCCGGGAAAAGCCCAGTAGCGCCTGGATAAAGCCCGCCCGGGTACGGCTGTACGTGCCCAAAGCGGCGTTTTCCAGCACCGTAAGCTCCAGGAAAAGGTGCGGGTGCTGGAAGGTGCGCCCCAGACCCAGGGAGTGGATCCGGTAGGGAGGGAGTCCCGTGATCTCCTGACCGAAGAGACGGACCTGGCCCCGGTCGGGGAGCAAGGCCCCCGCCACCAGGTTGAAGGTGGTGCTCTTCCCCGCCCCGTTGGGGCCGATCAAGGCCAGGATCTCCCCCCGCCTCAGGTTGAAGGAAACCCCTGCCACCGCCATCAGTCCCCCGAAGGACTTCTGCAGGCCCTGGACCTCCAGAACCACCTCACCCCGGGGGCCGTCGGGATTTTTGAGGGAAAGGGGTTCCGCCTTGGGTAGCCCTGGATCCCGGCTCGGCAGGTACCGCTCCACCATGGGCCAGAGGCCCTTGGGGGCCAGGATGAGGATCAGGGCCAGAATGAGGCCATAGCCGATGGTTTCGTAGTTGCCCTGCCGCCCCAAGAGGAGGGGCAGGAGGTCCTTTAGCCAGTCCTCGAGGCCGGTGAAAAAGGCCGCCCCCAGCATCACCCCGGGAATGCTCCCCACCCCCCCGGCCACGGCCATCACCAGGTACTTGATGGAAGCCTCCAGGGAAAAGGGCGTGGGGTTGACGAAGCGCAGGAAGTGGGCGTACAGGAAACCCGCTAGGCCGGCTATAACCCCCGAGAGCAAAAAGGCTTTGAGCCTGAGGGCTGCCGGGTCCACGCCGAAGCTGGCCGCCGCCAGGGCATCCCCCCTCAGGGCCAGAAGGGCCCGCCCGATACGGCTTTGGCGCAGGTTGTAGAGGGCCAGGACCAGGAGGACCAGGAGAAAAAGGGTGAGGAAGGCGTAGCGGAAGCCGGTGTCCAGGGAGATGCCGAAGAGGTGGATCGGGGGAAGATCCGTAAGCCCCGTGTGCCCCCCGGTGAGCCCCACCAGGTTCCCCGCCAGGATGTACAGGGCCACCTGCCAGGCGATGGTGGAAAGAGGAAGAAAATGCCCCTTAAGCCGCACCGTCAGAGCACCCAGGAGCAAAGCCAAAAGAAGGGCGGAAAGGAGCCCGGCCCCAAGCCCAAGCCAAGGGGAAAGCCCAGCCTTGACCGTGAGGAGGGCGGTGGCGTAGGCCCCCATGCCCATGAAGGCCGCCTGGGCGAAGCTGGTCATCCCCGCTAGACCCGTGAGCACGTAGAGGGAGAGGGCCACCATGGCGGAGAGGGCGAAGAAGTTCAGGAGGGTGAGGTAGTAGGGGAAGGGGGACAGGGCCAGGGGCAACAGGAGCAACAAAAACCAGAGGTAGCGCATCACTCCTCCACCGTTCGCGCCCGCAGGCTCTGGTAGAAGAGAGCGGGCACCAAGAGCAGGAAGACCAAGGCCTCCTTGTAGGCGCTGGCGTAGAAGCTGGTGAAGCTCTCAAAGAAGCCCACAAGGAGGGCTCCCAAAAAGGCCACCGGGTAGCTGGCAAGCCCCCCCAGGATGGCGGCCACGAACCCTTTAAGCCCCAGCATGAAGCCCATGAAGTAGGCGGCGTTGATGAGGGGGGCCAAGAGAAGCCCGGAAAAAGCCGCCAAGAGGCTGGCGATGCCGAAGGCCGCCATCCCCGCTTCCTCCGGGCGTATCCCCAAGAGCCTGGCCCCAAGCCGGTTCTCCGCCGCCGCCAAAAGCGCCTTTCCGAAAAGGGAGAAACGGAAGAAGAGGTAAAGGGCCATTAGGCTCAAGGCGGCGAAGAGGAGGACCAGAACCCCCTGCCAGGAGAGGCCCACCACCACCTCACCCGAAAGGAGAGGGGCGGGACGGAACTGCTCGGGACCGAAGAAGACGAGGCCCAACCCCTGGTAGGCCACGTGAAGGCCCACGGCCATGATGAGGAGGGAAAGCACCGTGGCCCCCCGCATGGGCTGGAAGAAGACCCGGTAGGTGGCCACCCCCAGGTACACCACGAGGAGCACCGCCGCCAGATAGGCCAAGGGAGGAACCCCTTTAGCTAGAAGGAAGAGGAGGAAAAGCCCCACCCCGCCCACAAGGGGCAGAAGGGCTCCCCGGCCCCGGGCCATGAGGGCCCAGGCCCCTCCCAGGGCCAGGGCCAGCCAAAGGGTGCCGGGGAGCTTGCCCTCGAGGAGCCACACCAGGGAAAGGGGGGCGAACATCAGAAGCTCCCCAATGAGCACCAGGATCACCCGGGTGACGGCAAAGACCAGAACCAGGGACAGGGCCAGAAGGCCGTAGACCACCCCGTTTTGCAATCCGTCCAAGAGGAGGAAGCTGAGGATGGTGGCGTCCATGGTTTAGCGGAAGATGCGCTCCAGCTTCCAGCGGCCGTTCTCCACCCGGACCATCACCGCGGCATCCTCAAAGCGCAGGCCCAGGTGGTCCTCCTTGCTGAAGGTGAAGACCCCGTGGGTGGCCACCAGGTTCCGGGTGGCCTCGATCTCATCCCGCAAGGCAGCGCGGAAGGCGGCGAGGTCCTTGGCCGGGTCAGCCCGCTTCAAGGCCCGCTCCAGGGCCGGCTTCAGGATCAGCCAGGCATCCCAGGCATGGGAGCCGAAGGTGGAGTAGCTGCCGATGCCGTACTTGGCCTCGTAACGCTGGATGTAGTCCAGGGCCACCCGCTTGCTGGGGAAGGTGCCGGGAAGTTGCTCCGCCACCAGGATGGGACCGGCCGGGAGAAGGGTGCCCTCCACGTCCTTGCCCCCCACCCGCAGGAAGTCGGGGTTGGCCACCCCGTGGGTCTGGTAGATGAAGCCGGCATAGGCCCGCTCCTTCAGGGTGCGCTGGGGAAGCACGGCGGGGGTGCCGCTGGCCCCGATCAAGACCGCATCGGGCCGCCGGGCGATGATGCGCAACACCTGGCCGGTTACGGAGGTATCCGTCCGGTTGTAGCGCTCGCTGGCCACCACCTGCAGGCCCTTGGCCTTGGCCTCCGCCTCGAAGAAGCGGGCCCAGCCCTCCCCGTAGGCGTCGTTAAAGCCGATGTAGGCCACGGTCTTGACCCCCCTGGCCACCATGTCCGCCACGATGGCCCGGGCCATGAGCTCCTCCGTCTGGGGGGTCTTGAAGACCCAGTGCCGCTGGGCGTCCACGGGGTAGATGATGTCCTTGCTGGCCGCCAGGGAGATCATGGGCACCTTGGCCTCGGCCACCACGGGGATCATGCCCAGGGAAGCCGGGGTGGTGGTAGTGCCGATGACGGCCACTACCCCCTCCTCCACCAGGCGGCGGGTATTCCGCACCGCCTGGGTGGTATCCGAGGCATCCTCCAGGATCACGAACTGCACCTTGCGCCCGGCCACGCCACCCGTGCGGTCCAGCATCTCCTGGAGCATGAGGAAGGTGTTCCGCTCGGGAATGCCCAAGGAGGCGGCAGGGCCGGTGGCCGAGACCACCACACCCACCTTGAGAGCCTCCTGGGCCAGGGCAGAAAGGCCTAAAACCAACAGGGCTACCAACCAGCGCTTCATCTTCTTCCCCTCCTTCGTCTCTTTCCCACCCTCTATTCCCACCGGGCGAGACCCGGATTGGGTCTAACTAACGACCGTTTGCCTTCCAGTTTAACCAGGGACTTCTGTCCCGTCAAGCTAGGTCACGTGCTCGGGGATGCCGACAAGGGGCGAGGACCGCGTGGGCAAGGGCTTTCCCTCGAGGTCCAAAAGCAGGCTTCCCTCCAGGAACCAGCTCTTTGGGGTCCTGTGCCCCCAAAGGGTCTGCCGCCTGGGGTCATTCAGGCTCCAGCGCACCGGGGGCAGGTCGGGGTCCACGGTGAGGTAGTCGGAGGTGTAAAGCTCGATGCGGTGCCCGTCCGGGTCCTTGAGATAGAGGAACATGGCGTTGGAGATCCCGTGCCGCCCGGGCCCCCTTTCGATCTGGTTCGTCCTGCGGGCTCCCGCCAGGATGTCCGCCGCCTTCAGGATGGCCATGGGGTCGGGAAGCCAGTAGGCGAAGTGGTGGAGCCTCGGGCCCTCTCCATTGGTGAAGGCCACGTCGTGGACGTTCCCCTTGCGGTGGAGCCAGCTGGCCCAAAGCCTCCCCTCATCGTCCTCCGTGTACTCGGTGAGGCGGAAGCCCAGCCTCTCCTGGTAATAGCGGGTGGCCCGCTCCACCTCGGGGGAGAAGAGGTTCAGGTGGTCGATGCGCAGAATCCCCGGCCCCCGGTAGAGGTGGTACTCCTGCAACATGCGGGGAAGCTTCTCGGCCCCCGCGTAGAACACCAGGGGATAGCCGAAGGGGTCCTGAACGCGGAGCATCCTGGGCCTACCCCAGTCCGTTTCCAACCGGTGGGGAAGCCCTTCCTGTTCCACCCAGGCCTGGGCCTCTTCCATCCCCCTCTCGTCCACCTTGAAGCCCAGGCTCCGCACCGCGGGAAGTTCCGCCTGGGTGAGCTTCAGGCTCCACTCCAGCTCCTCGTAGCCCCGGAGGTAGGCGCTTTTCCCCTCCTTGCGCTCCAGGCGGAAGCCCAAAAGCCCCTCGTAGAACTCCAGGCTTTTCTCCAGGTCCCTCACCCAAAGCTCTATGAACCCCACCCTCACGATGGCCATACCAACCTCCTGTATCCCCGGCCGAAGTACACCAAGGGAAGGCCCGGCTCCCCCAGCTCCACCGCCTCCACCCGGCCCACCACCAGCCGGTGGTCCCCCCCGGGGTAGGCCGCATCCAGGCGGCAGCGCAGCACCGCCAAGGCCCCTGGCACCCTGCCGTCCACCAACCCCACCCCTTCCTGGGGTTTGCCGGCAAAGTGCTGGGAGACCGCCTCCTGCCCTTCCCTCAGAACGCTAACGGTGAAGGCCCGGGAGGCCTCCAGAAGGGGCAAAAGCCTCGCCTTCTCGTGGATGCCCAGGGCCACCAGGGGAGGCTCGAGGCTCAAGGACATGAAGGCGGTGGCGGTCATGCCCCGCTCCTCCTCCCCCAGCCGGGCGGACACCACGGTCACCCCGGCGGCAAACCGGCTTAGGGCCTCCTTAAAGGCCTCCCTCAAGGCCTCGTCCGGCTTGGGCAAACCCGCAGGCCCCTCGGGAAAGGCACCCGTCACGCCTCCACCTCCGCAAACACGGAAAGCGCCCTCTTCAGGTAGGCGCGGATCCGCTCCTTGTAGGGCTCTTTATCGTAGACGCTAAAGAGGGTCTGGTACATGCGCACCGGATCCCCGAAGAAGAAACGCTCGTAAAGCTCCTGCCGGGCTCCGAATCCCGAGAGGGTCATGTCCCAGGCCAGGCGGAAGAGGGCCACCCGCTCCTTGGCCTCGAGGGTAGCCCCCTGCAGATACTTGTCCAGCAAGGGAGCCAGGGGCCCCTTAAAGTCCCGCTCCGAGGGCAGGGTGATCAGGCCGCTGGCTCCGATCTGCTCCAGGATCTCCCTAAGCCGGGGATACAGCCTGGGGTACAGGTTCCTCGCCCCGTCCAAGGCCCCCCGGTCGGGTACCAGCAGGCCAAAGGCATTCTCCTGGGCCTCCTCCTCCGCCCGGGTCCAGAAGGCCCGCATGGCCTCCAGGTAGACGATGATCTCGGCGATCTTCTCCTGTACGTGGCTGTAGGCGTCGGCCCCGATCCCCTCGGCCATCAAGGCCGCCACCCCCAGAAAGGCCTCGGTCTTGGCGGTCTTCAAGGCCACCACCTGGTGGGCCATGTGGTTCAAGGCCCCGGTGGCGGCATAGGCGTTGTTGCAGAGCTCCACGTTCCCCAAAATGAAGACCCGCTCCCAAGGGACCAATACATCGTCAAAGATCACCAGGCAGTCCATCTCCTCGAGGCGGCTGCTAAGGGGGTAGTCGAAGGGGCTATCCCCTCCCACCAAGGCCTCGCGGCAGACGAAGTGAAGGCCCGGGGTGGAGGTGGGCAGGGCGAAGGCAATGGCGTACTTCTCGTTGCCCGGCCCCTCCTTAAGCAGGGTGGAAGGAAAGATGAGGACCTCATCCGCCAGGGGAAAGGTGGCGGTCATGCGGGCTCCCCGCACCACGATGCCCTTTTCCGTCTGACGCACCACCCCCACGGGGATGTAGGGGTCGGGCTGGGCCGAGGGAGGCTTGGCCCGGTTCACCTGGGGGTTGGTGAGGGCGTGGGTGGTGGCCAGGTCGTGGTCGCGGAGGTAGCGGTAGTAGGCCCGCACGTTGTCGGCAAACTCCCCGAAGTACTCGGCGCTTTTGGCATAGGCCATGACCACGGCGTTCAGGTAGTCCGGGCTACGGCCCATCATCCCCAGGTTCTGGTCGGCCCAGAGCTTGTAGCCCTGGCCCCGCCGCTTCAGGTCCTCCTTGGTCTTGGGGATGAGGAAGCTCATCCCGTGCCGCTTCCCCTCCTCCTCGTAGGTGAGGGCCTCCCGGTACCGGGGGTCGTGCTGCAGGTCGTATAAAGCCGCCATGGTGCGCACGATGCCCCGGAAGACGGGATGGGTGGTGGGGTCCTCTACCTTTTCCCCCTTGTACCAGAGGTTGGGGGGCCGCTCCTTCAAGGCTTCCAGATACTCCGCTCCTGTTCTCGCCATCCTCTCACCTCTTTCCGAACTTGGGCACGTGGGGGGGCCTTAGGGGAAGCCCCACGGCCTTGAGGTCGGTGTAAAACTCAAGGGCATAAAGGCCACCCTCCCGCCGCTCCCCGCTGGCCTTCACCCCGCCAAAGGGGGTGGGCAGGTGGCGCACGTTGTGGCTGTTCAGGTAGACGAGGCCCGTCTCTAGCTCCAGGGCCAGGCGATGGGCCCTTTCCAAGTCCCGGGTGAACACGTAGGCCGCAAGGCCATACCGGGTGTCGTTGGCCTTCCTAAGGGCTTCCTCCTCGTCCTTGAAAGGAATGGCCACCAAGACGGGCCCGAAGATCTCCTCCTGGGCGATTTTCATGTGGTTTTCCCCCACGAAGAGGGTGGGCTCCAGGTAGTTCCCCTGGGAAAGATCCTCCCCGCGGAAGGAGGTGGTGGCCCTCCTTCCGCCCACGAGAAGCCTTGCCCCCTCCTTAAGGCCCGCCTCCACATACCCCAAAACCCTCTCCAGGTGCTCGGGGTGGATGAGGGGGCCCACCTCGGTCTCGGGGTCCAGGGGATGGCCCACCCGGATGGCCCGTGCCCTTTCGGCTACCCTCTCCACAAAGGTTTCAAAGATGGACTCCTCCACCAGGAGGCGGGAGCTCGCTGTGCACCGCTCCCCGTTGAAGGAGTAGATCTGGAAGACCACCGCATCCAAAGCCCTTTCCAAATCGGCGTCGGCAAAGACCAAGGCCGGGCTTTTCCCGCCAAGCTCCAGGGAAAGCCGCTTAAGGTGGCGGGCGGCGTTTTGCATGACGATCCTCCCGGTTTCCGTCTCCCCGGTGAGGGTGATGAGGGGAACGAGGGGATGGGCCACCAGGGCAGCCCCCGCCTCCTCGCCGTAGCCCTGGACCAGGTTGAAGACCCCAGGGGGAAGGTCCGCCTCCTGCACGATCTCCGCCAGCTTGCTGGCGGTTAAGGGGCTCCACTCCGCGGGCTTCAGGACCACCGTGTCCCCAAAGGCCAGGGCCGGGGCGATGCGCCAGGTGGAAAGCATCAGGGGAGCGTTCCAGGGAGTGATGATGCCCACCGGCCCAGCCGGGACCCTCAGGCTGTAGTAAAGCCAGTCCCGGTCCACGGGGAAGGTGCGGTCCTCCATGGCGTGCTCGGCGTACTCGGCGTAGAAGGCGAAGTTCTCCGCGGAGCGGGCCACCTGGGCCTTGACAATCCGCAGCACCTGCCCAGCATCCAAGGCCTCCACCACCGCCAGCTCATCCGCATGCTTTTCCAAAAGCTCGGCGATCCTCAGGAGGTAGCGCTTCCTCTCCCGGGCCGGGGTGCGGCTCCACCGCTGGAAGGCCTCGTGGGCCGCCTTGGCCGCCCGGTCCACTTCCCTTTCCCCGCCCCGGGCCGCATGGGAGAGCACCTCGTTGGTGGAAGGATCCAAGGTGGGGAAGACCTCCCCGCTTTCCGAGGGGCGGAACTCCCCGCCGATGAAGTGGAGGGCCGTCCACCCCTTTAGGGCGTTTCGAATGGCCTCGATCCTTTCCCAGGGAATCCCTGCCACCTGGTCCGGGTACCTCATGCCTCCTCCTCTATGGGGTTTTCCAAAGCGCCAAGCCCTTGGATCTCCAGCCGCATCACATCCCCGGGAAGCACCCGGCTTATGCCCTTGGGCGTCCCGGTGAGGATGACGTCGTAGGGCTCCAGGGTCATGAACTCGGATATGTACTCCAAAAGCTCCGCCACGCTGTAGAGCATCCTCGAGGTGTGCCCTTCCTGACGAAGCTCCCCGTTCACATAGGCCCTCAGGGTAAGGTTCTGGGGATCCTCCACCTCCCCCACCACCAGAAAGGGCCCAAGGGGGCCAAAGGTATCCCGTCCCTTGGCCCGGATGGGGGGACGGAAGGTGTTGGAAACGTAGTCCCGCACCACCAGGTCGTTGGCGATGGTGTATCCCAGGACGTAGTCCAAGGCCTCCTTGGCCTTCACCCTGCGCATGGGCCGGCCCACCACCACCGCCAGCTCCACCTCGTAATGCATGTACTCCGCCCCTTTTGGGTAACGCACCACGCCCTTATGGGGAAGGAGGCTATTGTTCGGCTTCCAAAAAAGCGCGGGCTCCGCAATACCTGTTTGCCCTTCGGGCAAAGCACCGGGACGGGAAAGGCCCAGCTCCTCGGCATGGTCCGCATAGTTCAGGGCCACCCCGATCACCTTGCCGGGGGTGAAGGGAAGGAGCCAGGTGACCCCCTCGGGATCATGGGCCTCCCCAGCTTCGTCCAGGAGGACGCCTTCCCTATAAACCCCGTGATGGAGCCTTCCCTTAGCCAGGAAACGGCAGAGCTTCATCCCTCCTCCCCGATCAGGCGGTAGCGCCGGGCCATGGCCCTAAGCCTTTCCTCCACCTCGGGGGTGGTGGGACCCAAGGGGAGGCGCCACTCCTTCTCCAAAAGGCCCATCCAGGAGAGCACCGTCTTCAGGGGAATGGGATTCGTGTCCCAGAAGATGGCCTCGTTGGCCTCGAGGAGGTGGTAATGAAGCTCCCTGGCCCCCCGGAAATCCCCCGCCAGGGCCAGCTCCGTGAGCCTCGCCACCTCTTTGGGGAGCCAGTTGGCGGTGGCGGCGATGGTCCCCACCGCTCCCAGGCTCATCATGGGCAGGGTGAGGCTTTCCAAGCCGCAGAACACCAGGAAGTCCTGGCTCACCTCCTGGAAGAGCTGGGAGAGGTACTCCAGGTCCTTGGAGGAATGCTTGAGCCCCACGATGTTGGGAAAGTCCCGCCTGAGGCGGGCCACGGTCCTGGGGGCGATCTCCACCCCTGCCCGGCCCGGGATGTTGTAGATGAGAATGGGAAAGTCGGGCACCGCCTGGGCCACCTCGGCGAAGTAGCGGTAAAGTCCCTCCTGGTTGGGTTTAACGTAGTAGGGGACGATGACCATGGCTCCCTGGGCCCCTGCTTCCCTGGCGAAGCGGGTGAGCTCGAGGGTTTCCTCAAGCCTGAGGGCCCCGGTGCCGGGGATGACGGGAACCCGGCCCGCCGCCTGCTCCAGGGCGATCTCGATCACCCGCTTTCGCTCCTCCAGGGTCTGGGTGCCGGGCTCGCCCGTGGTGCCCCCCACGCTAAGACCATGGGAGCCCCCTTGGATTACCCGCTCCACCAAACCCCGTAGGGCTTCCTCGTCGATCCGGCCTCGCCGAAAGGGTGTGGGTAAGGGAGGAATGGACCCGCGGAACATGCTGCTCCTTTCGCCCCTTAGGATGGCCCTCCCGGCCCGGGAGGGCAACTGTAAGGAGCACAAGATTGCGCCCATATTTGTTCCTTGACACAAAATGACCCCCCTTGCACCCTGGTCGAGGCGGGTATATTGTGCAAACCAACAATGCCCATGCCAGAGTTTAGCCAAACCTCCATTACCTTCCTCCATCTGGTCCAAGACCTGGGCCTCGAGGTCCTGGTCCCCTCCTATAGGCCAGTCCTCTACCTCCTGGAGGGGGCCAAGCCCCTCCTGCCCCTGGAGGGAGCCCTTCTCCTCACCCGCCCCGAGGGAAACCTCTGGCGCTACCGCACCGCTTCCGGCTTCCTCCTTCCGGCCCCGGACCCGGAACTCCTGGAGTATGCCCGGAAGGAGGGCCTGGGGGTAGCGGTCTACCCTCCTTGGCTGAAGCGGGAGGAACTGGCCAAGGCGGTGGCCCTGCGCCTCTTCCACCTGGGCTCGGGCCTGGGGATGGCCGGGCTTTTGGACCTCCTGTTGAAGCTTCCGGAAAGGCCCTTCCTGGAAGTCCTCTACCAGGCCACGGGCCTGGCCCTGACCCGGGTAGCCCCCTGGGGAGAGGTGCTGGGATTTGCCGGCCCCGTGCCTCCCCAGCACCCCAAGGAGCCCGGGGAAGGCCGGGGATGGCTTTCCCTTGAGGCAGGGGAGGGTGTTCTGGTGGCCTACGGGGAGGAGGAGGGTCTACGGCAGGCCCGGGGCCTTCTGGAGGTGGCCGCCCGGCTCCTCCGGGTGCGGGCCCTGGAACGCTCCCTGGAAAGGATGCGGGAGGAATCCCTGGGCGGGGCGCTCCTGGAGGGCCTCATCCTGGGGGAAGCGGAACCCGACCGGCTCTTCGCCTTTGGCTTCACCGAGGGGGTGGAGTGGGTCCTGGCCCTGGTGGAACCCAAGGCGGTACCGGGCCGCCACCGGCTGGCGGAGGAGCAGAGGCGGGAGGCCACCCTGGAACTAAGGCGCCGGGCCGGCACCTTCCTGGACCGGCTGGGCGTGCCCTACCTCCTCACCACCCGGGGAAACCGCCTGGCGGCCATGTGGCAGGTGCACAACCCCAAGAAGGAGGCGCAAGACCTCCTTTCTGCCCTGCCCCCGGGAAGCCGGCTGGGGTATTCCGCGGTCCACGCCGCTGGCGATGAGGTGCAAAACGCCTACCGCGAGGCCCTCATCGCCCTCAAGGCGGCCCGGGCGGGGGAGGCCCTTTCCTTCAGCGGCCTGGATCCCGTGGCCTTTGTGCTTCTCCAGCAGTCCCCCGAGGACCTGAAGGCCCTGGTGGAACGCTACCTACCCCTGCCCCCGAAGCTCCTGAAGACCCTCGAGGTGTACATGGCCACGGGCAGCGTGGAGGAGGCGGCCTCTTCCCTCCACATCCACCCCAACACCCTGCGCTACCGCCTCAAGCGGATCGAAGCCGCCCTGGGCTCCCTGTCCCGACCCGAGGTCCTGGCCCAGGTCCACCTGGCCCTCAAGGCCCAAGACCTCCTGATGGGGTAAGATCCCTATATGCCAAAGCTCAGGGTGCTTCTCCTGGTCCTCCTGCTTTTGGGCGGCGTGGGCTTTGCCCAGACCCTCCTGGAGGCCACCGCCGTGGTGGCCTTGGCCTCCAGCCTGGACCCAGCGGTGCGCCTGCCGGCGGGAAGCTACAAGGCCAAAAAACCTGAACCCCTCCTCCTTCGCTTTCCCGAGGCCAAGGGGTATGCCCTCGAGGCCTTCGTGGCCAAAGGCATCGCCAGCAGGCTCCACGCTGCTTTCGTCCAGCAGGTGCTCACCAGCTTCGCCGCCGCAGGCTACTTCGTGGAGAGGCAGGAGGAGAAAACCATAGATGGGGAGGTGCGAAGCCTTTACCTCCTCAAGGACAGCCTGGGCCGGTCCGCCATCCTCCTGGTGGTGCGCAAGGGGGAGGAACTGGTCTACGGGTTCGGGAAAAAGCGTTAGCACCCCAAGCGTTAGTGCTTTGCTTCACGATTCAAGCTGCTCGTGCCTGTTGTCTCACCCAAACCCACCCCTTTAGCCAGGCCACAAAGCCGAAGGAAAAGCGTGCCCGTCTCCTGGGCTAAACCTCCGCCAAGTCCACCCGTTCCAGCACGGGGAGGGCCCTAAGGGCCTCCAGCACCTCCGGGTTAGGCTTCTGGTCCACGGTGAGCACAAAGAGGGCCCTTCCGCCGGGCACGTCCCGGCCCAGCTGCATTCCGGCGATGTTCACCCCGGCCTCGCCCAGGAGGGTTCCCACCTGGCCCACCACCCCCGGCCGGTCGTAGTTGACGCAGACCAGCATGTACCCCTCCGGCACCACCTCGAGGGCATAGTCGTCGATGCCCACCAGGCGGGGCTTACCCGCCATCACCACCCCGCGGGCCCGGCGCTCCTCCTGGTCGGTGGCAAGGCGCACCTCCAGAAGCCTGGTGTACTCCCCCGCCTCCTCCTGCCTGCGGGTGACAAGCCGGATGCCCCGGTCCTTAAGGAGGGGCCTGGCGGAAACCAGGTTCACCATCTCCTCCCCCAGCACCCGGGAGAGGAAGCCCTTGGCCACGGCGCTGGCCACGGGCTCGGGGTCCTTTTCAAACCGGCCCAGGAAGCTTACCTCCAGCACCTCGGGCCGGCCCCGGGTGATCTGGGCAAGAAGCTTCCCCAACGCCTCCCCCAGGGGCAGGAATCCCCTCAGGGCCTCGAGGGCCTCGGGATCAAACCCGGTGTTCAGGGCATAGGAAAGATCCCCCTCCAGGGTGCGCACCACCCGCTCCAAAACCGCCTCCCCCACCCGGTCCTGGGCCTCAAAGGTGTTGGCCCCCAGGTGGGCGGTGAGAACCACCTTCGGGTGGTTAAGAAGCGGGTGGTCCTTGGGGGGAGGCTCCTGGGCAAACACGTCCAGACCCGCGGCGAACAGGTGGCCTTCCTCCAACACCTCCAACAGGGCCTTCTCGTCCACGATGCCCCCTCTGGCGGCGTTCACCACCACCGCCCCCCGGGGGAGGAGGTAGAGTTCCCTCCTCCCGATCATCCCCCGGGTTTCCTCGGTGAGGGGGGTGTGGACGGTGAGGAAGTGGCTCTGACGGAGGAGGTCGGAAAGGTCCTCCAGGAGCTCCACTCCCAGGCTCTCCGCCCGGGTCCGGGGGATGTAGGGGTCGTAGGCCAAGACCCGCATCTCAAACCCCTTGGCGAAGCGGGCCACCTGGCTTCCGATCCTCCCCAGGCCGACGATGCCCAGGGTTTTCCCCTTAAGCTCCAGGCCCAGGAACTTCCGGTCCCACTCCCCGGCACGGATCTTGCGGTCGGAAAGGGCGATGCCCCGGGCCGCCGCCAAGAGAAGACCAAAGGCCAGCTCCGCCGCCGAGCGGGTGTTGGCCTCGGGGACGTTGACCACCAGGATGCCCAGGCGGCTTGCCGCCTCGAGGTCCACGTTGTCCACGCCTACCCCGCCCCGTCCCACCACCTTGAGCCGCTTGCCCCGCTTCAGTAGCTCAGCATCCACCTGGGTTCGGCTCCGGGTGATGAGGGCATCGTAGGCGGGGATGATCTCCAAAAGCTCCTCCCGCCCGATCCCCGGCCGGTAGTCCAAAAGCACCCCTGGGTACTTCACATCCCCAAGCCGCATCTCGTCGGACACCAAGACCCGCCACATATACCCTTGACCCTAGCAGAAAGCCCCTCTTCCAGCAACAAGCCCGGTACACTACACCACAAGCCTGTGGTATCTTGTCCAGGACCGAGAGGAGGAGGTATGAAAGTAGCCCTGGTAACCGATTCCACCGCCGACCTGCCCAAGCCCCTAAGGGAGCGCCTGGGGGTACGGGTAGTGCCCCTTTACGTGAACCTGGGGGGGCGCATCTACAAGGACTGGGAGGAGATCACCCCCGAGGAGATCTTCAAGAAGGTGCGGGAGGGGGAGGCCTTTCCCACCACCAGCCAGCCTTCCCCTGAGGATTTCCAGCGAGCCTACCAGGAGGCCCTGCAGGAGGCCGACCACGTGCTTTCCATCCACATCTCGGCCAAACTCTCGGGCACCGTGCAGTCCGCCCTTCTTGCGGCGCAAAACTTTCCGGAGCGGATCACCGTCTTTGACAGCCAGGCCGCTTCCTTGGGGATAGGCATGATGCTCCTGCGGGCCCACGAGCTCTTGCAAGCAGGCCAGGCCCTGCCCGAGGTCATCCGCGAGCTTGAGCGCATCCGCCAGGATCACTTCGTGCGCTTCAGCGTGGCCACCCTGGAGTTTTTAAAGCGGGGCGGGCGGATCGGCGGGGCCCAGGCCCTGTTGGGTACCCTCCTGGGCATCAAGCCCATCCTGACCCTGAGGGAAGGCCGGGTGGAGGCGGCGGGCCGGGCCCGGGGGGAAAGGAAAGCCAGGGAGGAGATCCTCAAGGACTTCCAGGCCTGGGCCAGGGGAAGGGAGCACATCCGGGCCTTCTTCCTTTATGGCGCTGAGGAAAACGCCGTAAGGGAGCTTAAGGAGATGGTTTTGGCCTCGGGCCTTCCCGTGGAAGAAGCCCTGGTGAGCGAGCTGGGAGCGGTGATCGCCAGCCACACCGGGCCCGGCACCTACGGGTTCTATGCCTACAGCCTCTAAAGTAGCCTTCGTGGCCGACTCCACCTTAGGCCTGAGCCCCGAAGAGGCCTTAAAACAGGGCATTCACGTGGTGCCCCAGCAGGTGATCTGGGGGAATAGAACCCTCCGCGACCAGCTGGACATCACCGACGAGGAGGTCCTAGACCTCCTGCGCCGAGGGGAGCGGCTTTCCACCAGCCAGGTGGCCCTCGAGGACCTGCGCTCCACCTACGAAACCCTCCTGCAAACCCACGAGCGGGTGCTTTCCGTCCACGTGTCCGGCCACCTCTCGGGAACCGTGGCCACCGCCATGGCGGTGGCCCGGGAGTTCGGGGAAAGGCTCAAGGTGCTGGATTCCTGGTCCCTGAACGGGGGCCTCCTCTTGGTGCTGGAGGAAGCCCGCCGGCTTCTGGGAAGAGGGGTGGCCTGGGAACACCTGGAGGAAGCCGTTGCCCCCTACCGGGAGAGGGTGCGGGGCTATGTCCTCCCCGAAACCCTTATCTACCTGCACCGCTCCGGGCGGATCTCCGGCCTGCAGAGGTTCATGGGCGGGCTTCTCAGCATCCTTCCGGTGCTGGAGGTCAAGGGGGGCCAGGTCCTGGCTGGTCCGCGCGTGCGGGGCTTCAAGGAGGGCCTGCGCAGGCTGGTGGAGCTCTTCCGCCGGGACTTCCCGGATGGGGGACTCGTTTACCTGGCCCATGCGGGCAACCCGGAGGGCGCCAGGACCTTGGGCGAGGCCCTGAGAGCGGAAGGCGTGGAGGTCTTGGGCACCTTGCGGGCAGGGGCTGCGGTGAGCGTCCACGCGGGCCCGGGCACCGTGGCCCTCTTCGCCGGGCCCAGGAGGTAAGGCATGCGGGCGGTGGTGCAACGGGTTTCCGAGGCCTTCGTGGAGGTGGAAGGCGAGGAGGTGGGCAGGATCAGCCTCGGGCTTCTGGTCCTCCTGGGGATCGGGCACGGGGACACGGTGGAGGACGCCCTTTACCTGGCGCGCAAGATCGTGGCCCTGCGCATCTTCCCCGATGAGGCCGGAAAGATGAACCTCTCCCTCAAGGAGGTGGGCGGGGAGGTGCTCCTCGTGAGCCAGTTCACCCTTTACGCGGACACCCGCAAGGGAAACCGACCCTCCTTTGTCCAGGCGGCCCCGCCCGACTTGGGCAAGCGCCTCTACGAAGTGGCCATAGAGGCCTTCCTGCAACAGGGCGTGCACGTGGAAACCGGGGTCTACGGGGCCCACATGCGGGTGCACCTGGTGAACGATGGCCCCGTGACCCTCATCCTGGACTCGGAGGCAAAAGCGGAGAGGTTCAGGAGCCGCTGACGGGCTGGGGAGTCCCGAAGAGGTACCCCTGGGCGAACCGGTACCCAAGGCGCGACAACCAGGCCCGCTGCGCCTGGGTTTCCACCCCTTCCGCCACCAGCTCCAACCCCAGCTCCCGGGCCAGGCTCAAGGAAGCCCGGAGGACCGCATGGGATTTGGGATTCTTCCCAAGCCCGGCGGTGAAGCTCCGGTCCATCTTGACCATGCAGAAGGGATGTTGGATCAAGGTGTTGAGGGAGGCGTAGCCCTGGCCAAAGTCATCCAGGACCAGCCCGAACCCCATTTCCACCAGCTCCTGTAGCACCTCCTCCACCCCCTGGGCCAGGGCGTACTCGGTGATCTCAAACCGCACCCCCTTGCCCCGCAGGCGGGAGGCCGCCTCCAGGAACCGGGGGTCGCGCAGGGTCTGTGGCGAAAGGTTCACGTGCCAGACACTATTCTCGGGCAGGTTCTCCACCCGGCGGAGCACGTAAAGGTCCAGCTCCCGGATCAACCCGGTTTCCTCCGCCAGGGGGATGAAAACCCCCGCAGGCCAGAAGCTCCCCTCCCTGGGCCAGCGCACCAGTACCTCCGTGGCCACGGCCTCGAGGGTGGAAAGATCCACGATGGGCTGGCCGAACAGGACCAACTGGCCTTCCCGCAAGGCTTCCTCCAGGGCGGCCAGGACCTCCACCCGCTCCATGTAAGCGGCCTCCAGCTCCCGGTTGAAGTAAGCGATCCCCCGGCCCTTCTTGGCCTCCCGCAGGGCGAGGTCCGCCCGCCGGAGGAGTTCGCCCAGGTTCCGCCCGTCCGTGGGGTAGGCCACCACCCCCACGGAGATCCCCAGCTTGGCCTTTTCCAAGGCGCTTGGGGCGCTGGCCTGCAAAGCCCGTGTCAAGTCCTGATAAAACCCCAGGACCTTTCCCGGTTCAAGGGGAAGCACGAAGAGGAACTCGTTATCCCCCAAGCGGTAAAGCTCCCCGCCCTTGGGAAGGAGTTCCCCCCAGGCCCGGGCCGCCGCCGCCAGGAGCATATCCCCCACCTTCCGGCCATGTATCTGGTTAAACTCCCCGAAGTTGTCCAGGTCTGCCAGCACCAGGACAAGGGATTCATCCCCTTCCCGCCAGGCTTCCTCCAAGAAGGCCCGGTTGGGTAGGCCGGTAAGGGGATCGTGGTAGCGGAAGTACCGGGCCTGCACCTGGGCCCGCTCCCACGAGAAAATCATCTCCAACCAACGGGCCAGGAAACGGAAGGGATCCAGGGCCTCGTCAGGGAAAGGAGCCTGGAAGGCATCCAGGTACAGGGCCCCGATGGCTTCCCCCTCCACCTCGAGGCGGGCGTAAAGGGTTTCCTTAAGCTCCCCAAAACGCCCCCTTTGCCAAAGGATCTCCCCCTTTTCCGGGGGCAGGTGCCGGAGGAACTCCCCAAGCACCGCCCCAGACACCCGGCCCTGAGGAGCCTGGGCCTGTAGGGCGTAAACCTCCTCGGGAGCAAGGCGCACCTCCCTTAGCCCGGGGTCATGCCCCGTAAGGGCCACGAAGGAGAAGTTCCCGTCCCGGTTTCGTAAAAGGAGGCTTCCCGCCTCCGCCCCTGGAATGGCCTCCAGGACCTTTTCCAGAAAGTGCTGGAAGAAGGAGCGGCCCATCCCCTCCTGCAAAAAGCGCTCCAGCATCTGGATGAGCACCTGTTGGATGCGGTAAAGGCTCCACTCCCGGGTGATGTCCCGCCCCGTGGAGGCATAGGCCACCACCTGGCCCTGAAGGTTCCGTATGGGGGTGAGGATCTCGTCCTCCACCACCAGCCGCCCATCCTTTCGGCGGTTATAGAAGATGCTTCGGAATACTTGGCCTCGCCGCAAGGTATCCCAAAGGTCCCTATAAAAGGCTTCCGGGTGCTTGCCCGACTTGAAGATGCGGGGATTCTGCCCCAGGAGCTCTGAAGGATCATACCCTGTCTGGGTATATAGGGCTGCGTTCGCATAGGTGATGCGCCCCTCCAGGTCCGTGGTGAAAATGCCCTCCGGCACCTGCTCCACCAGCTGGGAGAGGAGGTGGGCCTGGGCCAGGGCACGGAAGCGTTCCAGGGCCTTCCCCGCCATATGAGCCAGGTCCTGGAGGAGGGCCACCTCCTCCGGGTCAAAGGCATCCGGCTCGGGAGCGTACACGTTAAGGGCACCAAAAATCCTCTTCCCGATCCACAAAGGGAAAGCGGCGCTGGAGGCGAAGCCAAAGCGCTGGGCCCGAAGGCGCCAAGGGCCGTAGTTCGGGTCCTCGCCCACATCCCTCAGCACCTGGGGCTCGCCCAGGCGGATGGCCCTTCCCGTGGGACCCTGACCCTCGGGGGTTTCGTCGTGGCGCACCACCACTTCCTCCAGGTACCCCACTGCCCCCGCCCCCTCCAGAGGGCGCACCCGGCCGTCGGGCAGGGCCTCCCCCACCCAGGCCAGTGCGTAGCCTTCCTCCACCAGCAAAGCGCACAGGCGCTGGAAATACTCGGCCTCGTCCTGGGCCTCGAGGGCCACCTGGCTGGCCCGGTGCAAAACCCTGGCCGCCCTCTCCGCCCGCTCCCTGAGCACCGCCAGGGCCAGAAGGCCCGCGGCCATCTCCAACATGGCCTTGGCAGTGCGGGAGAGTCTTGCCCCTGGCTCCAGGTACAGATTCAAGACCCCCAGAACCCGCTCTCCCAGCTTGAGGGGAAGGATGGCATGGCCATGGGGAGGCATCCCCGGGTAGGTAATCTCGTGGGCCTCATCCACCTCAGGCGTCCAAAGCGGCTCCCCCGTGAGCCCCACCCGCCCGCACAGGCACCGGCCCAAGGGAAAAAGGGCACAGGAGGTCTTCAGGGGTTCATCCAGACGGTACTCCGCCACCAGGCGGAGGCTTTCCCCCTGCTTAAGGAAGATGGCCCCCCGGGCCTGTAAACCAAGCCACGGCACCTCAAGGAGAGCCTGGAGGAACTCCTGCAGCCTCGCCTGTAAGGGAGCTTCCTTTAGGAGGATCCGGGAGAGCTGAAGGGTTACCTGGGTTCGCCTGGGCATGGACCTACCTACCTGCCTGCATCGTAGCCCTAAATGGTTAAG
>NZ_ATNI01000007.1:0-2464 GCF_000511705.1 Thermus sp. NMX2.A1 | reverse complement strand
CACAAACTCCTACACATAATTCCTTACACGACCCCTGATGTTGCTCCTTTGGTAGGAATCGCAGGTGGGGCAATCCACGGTGAGGCGCATGCCAGCGGCGGTGGGGGGTACTCGGACGGTGTAGCTGATGGTCACCTGGGCCACCTGCCCCGCCTGGACATAGGCGCTCGTGGCGCTGGGAGAGGACGGTCCGGCTCTCCCACGGGCTTCACCTCCCCTTGGTGGACGCCCTGATCCTGGCCACGGCCCTGGAAGGGGGGGCGAAGGAGATTTGGACCGCGGACGCCGACCTGGCCCGGTATGAGGGGACGCTCAGGGTGGTCCTTCTCAGGCCGGAGGGGTAAGCCATCCGGTGCCAAGGCCCTCGATGGGAGGCTTTTCCACAAAGACTCGTCGATCACCTGACTGCTTAACGAGTATCACCAGGTACTTATGACCGAGCATCCAAGGGTCTAGGAGCGGACTCATTCCAGCCCACAGCCCTTGCGGAAGGTAGATATCTCCTCCAGGGTGGCGGGAGAGGCCTCCGGGAACTCCCCCATCCGTTCCTCGGTGTACACCTCCACAGGGACGGGTTCCAGCACCACCCTGTCCTCCTCGAGGCGCACAGCTAGGATCTCCCTAAGCTTCAGGCTAAGGGACTTGCGCACGAAGGCGAGGGATGCGTCCCTTTTCCGGGATGACGAAGCACGACGGTTGGGCTCAACCTGGAGGCCGGACCTTCCGAATAAAGTCCCCTGGGGTCATGATCCTAAGGGGCAGGTCTTCCCTGGACATGAAGCGACCAAAGTGCCTGACGTCACCCGTTAGCAGGACCTGGGCCCGGGCCAATAAGGCCGCCCGAAGCACCGGTTGGTCCTTCTCCGGAAGTTCCGCCGCCAGGGCTGCCATGGGCCCCTCGTGGCGAAAACCGCCTTCCCCTGGCTCCTGGATCAAGACCACACGCCTCATCAGGGCCCCGAGTTGAGGTAGGGCTTCAGGCCGCTTCCGCTCCAGGTTGTACTGGGCTTCCACCAGGCACAAGGGGCTGGTGAGAAGCTGGATCTTTTCTGCTTCGGCCAGGGCCCATATAGCGGCAAAAACCGTACCTCCTAAGGCGGCAGAAAAGAGCACATTGGCATCCAAAAACACCCTCACTCCAGCCCCCAAGCCCTGCGGAAGGCGGCGACCTCCTCGTCATCAGCCTGGGAAGCCTGGAGAAACTCCCGTATGCGCTCTTCCGTGTAGGCCTCCACTGGAAGGAGGTACACAGGCTCCAACACCAAACGTCCCTCTTCCAGGCGCACCAGCAGGGGATCGCCCGGCTTAAGGGAGAGAGCCTTGCGGAGGGGGGCGGGTAGCGTAATCTGGCCTCTGGGGGAAACTTGGAGGACAAACTTCACATTTTCAGTATAGCTGACATATCGCTTTCCTGCTAAGAGTCTTGACCCCGGAGGCCTTACCGGAGCTTCTCCTGGAAGAGCTGGCTCCCCTTATCAACGAGGACCAGGTGGTGCGGGTTCAAGTGGAGGTTGTATTGCATACGGCGCGCACGGTTCGGCTAGAATGATCCTTAGCCATGGTCCAGGTCAAGGAGGTGATGACCTCTGCTCCGGTGACAATAAGGCCGTGGGCCAGCGTACGGGAAGCGGCCAACCTCATGGCCCAGCATAGGATCGGAAGCCTTCCGGTTCTCGAGGATGGCACCCTGGTGGGCGTGATCATCAGCCGGGACCTCAGGGGGGTTCACCCCAACCGGGTGGTCATGGATGTCCTCCGAGGCCCTCCCATCTTCATTTCCCCGAAAGCCAGCCTCCTCGAGGCCCAGGCCCTGATGCAGGAGAAAGGTGTGGAAAGGCTTTTGGTGGTGGAGGAGGGGCGCCTTCTCGGAATCCTTACCAAGCGCGCCCTGGCCTTCGCCCTGGGCCAGGGCTTTGACCCCCTCACGGGCCTGCCCCGGGCCGACTTTCTGCGGAGCCACCTGGAGCGTCTCATGGACAAGGGAATCGATCCCACCCTGGTCTTCGTGGATCTGGACGATTTCGGCCTCCTCAACAAGCAGCTGGGCCACACCGCAGGCGACCAGGCCCTGAAGGAGGTGGCCAGCCGGCTCTCAGCCTTCGCCCGTAAACACAGGGGAGAAGCCTTCCGGTATGCCGGGGACGAGTTTGCCCTGGTTTTCCCCCGACCCCGCGCCCGGGCTCTCCCTCACCTTCCCGAGCTCCTGAAGCTTCCCCTTAGGGTGGGGGAAAAGAGGTTGGGCTTGTCCCTGGGGGTGGCCGGGGGGAGGCGGCGCAAGAAGCGGCCGGGAAGCTCCCGGGCCACCGCCGATGACCTCATCCGCCTAGCCAGCCTGGCCTCCACTCTGGCCAAAGGCCGTCCGGAAAAGATGGCCCTGGGGGAGGAGGTAAACCTGCCCAACACCCGGGCTCTAGAAGCAGAATCCTTTCCCGGGTCGGGGCGGTGAAGGCCATTTCATTTCATA
>NZ_ATNI01000006.1:0-2576 GCF_000511705.1 Thermus sp. NMX2.A1 | reverse complement strand
TGGAGGGGCCGTTCGCGCAGTAAACGGAAAGTACAGGTCAGGGAGCACCCCCCCTTGCAGAAAATAGGAGGTTCGGGCATCATTGGGTTTTGTGAGGCCAGAACCCCTTTAGAGGCCAAAGGCGGTTTAAGCGAACCCTATAACCCGACGACAATCAATCCCCAGGTCAAAGGAGGAGGCAGGCAGGCACTGAGGGCACCGGGGATCCGCCCGTAGGCGGGCCCGGGAGGGGTATGGGGCTCTAGGTGTTCGGGCCCGGGGATCTTGAAAACCTGCGCCTGAAAAGGCTTTTGGCTTTAGGCCGGGCCTTGCCAAAAAGGCTTGGCAGGCCCGGAATGCATAGCCAAGGAGGTTAGATGAAGGATATCCTTCAGGGACTTAAGCCGGAAAAGTCCATAGGTTTAAGGACCCTAAGGGCCTTGCTCCTTGAGCACCAGGCCCATGCCCTCCCCTGGAGGGGGGTACCCGTCACGGGCTTCCTCCTCAAGGACCAGGTGGAGGTTTCCCTGAAGCGCCAGGGCCTTGCGGGCTGGTTCGCTCCCATGCTCGAGGCCCACAAGGAAGCCCTGGAAAGGGCCCTTAAGGAGGGAAAGACCGGGGTCTTCTTCGTGAGCGACCCCGAGAAGCTGGTCCTCACCCCCTTCGCCTTTCCCCGGAAAAAGGAGCTCCTTGCGGACCTGGGAGAAGAACCCTACCGCTTTCCCCAGGAGATCGTCTCCCCCAAGGCCCCCATGGTCCGCATCCTCCCCCCCTTCCAGATGGAGGAGGCCGAGGTGGAGGTGGACCCCCTTCTCTGCTTTACCCCTCCCTACCGGGCTGAGCTTGCCCTCCTGCGGGAGCTTGGGCTAGAGGAAAACCCCAAGGCCCTGGTTCTGGCCCTGGCCCTCTACCGGGGTGACCCCACCTCCAACGAGACCCTAGCCCGGAGGGCCTTGGCCCATCTCCCGGTTTTCCGGAACATGCCCAGGCTTTCCCCAAGGGCCCAGGCCTTTCTCCAGGCCTTTGAGAAGGCCCTACCCTCCTTCCTCGAGCAGGCCAAGGAGGAGGACAGCCTCTTCCTCCTCCAGGGCACCAAGGCCACCGCCTACCCCTTGGAACCCCAAAAAGGGGGCCCTGAGGTGGTCCACCGCTCCTCCCTCGAGGCCTGGAAGGGCCGGGCCCCCTTCACCGCCCAGGCCATCCTGGAAGGGGAGATCCCGAGCCTCAGGGACTTTCTCCGGAGTCAAGCCCTTCTTGCCGCCCTCCTCACCCATCCTGGGGACGAGTACCTTGGGGCCAAGCACCGGGCCCTCAAGCACAAGCTTCCTCAAAGCCTCCTCCTCGATGCCCTCAAGGAGCTGCACTCCCCCCTAGGCCCCCTGCTCGTCCCAGAGCGGAACCTGCTGCGGGAGGTGGAGGTGCCCGTACCCGAGGCTAGCCTCCTTCGCTGGAAGGAGGCCTTCTTGGAGGTATCGGAGGAGGGCCTTTACTTCCTCGCGGAAACCCGCAGGGGCCTCTACCTAGCCCTCCTGCCGGGCAGGCAGGTCTACCTCAACCGCCTAGACAAGGCCCTCTACCTGAGGACCGGTCTGGAGGCTTAAGAGGGCAGGGGGCTAACCCCTGCCCTTTACACAACATTTAAAAAACCTGCCCATCCAGCCCACCCCCCTGCCCAAGGCCCGGGAAAACATAGACCAGGCGATATACGGCCTGGTCTGAGGCGGAAGGGAGGCTACCTATAACGTGTTGCCTAGGGGCCTAGCTCAAAAGGACAAAGGGGCTTAGGTGGGGCTTTCCTATGCTCTAAGATGGCCCGGATGGACGGGGGAAGAGAAACCTCACCTGCCAGAGCCCACCGGCCCCCTTACGAGGGAGCGCCCCCAGTGGCATGCGGAAACAAGGGAGGCCGTCCTCCAAGGGCTTGGGACCGATCCCGAGAAGGGGCTTACCTGGGCCCAGGCTAGGGAACGTCTGAGAGAATACGGTCCCAACGAACTTAAGATCCAGCCAAGGGAAACCTGGTATCGGATCCTAGCCCGCCAGTTCGCTAATACCCTCATCATCATCTTGCTCCTTGCGGCCTTAATCTCCTTCGCCGCAGGAGAGGTTGGCGACGTTCTGACAATCCTCGCCATCGTTCTCCTCAACGGGCTTCTCGGCTTCTTCCAGGAGTGGCAAGCGGAAAACGCCCTGGCAGCCTTGGCCAAGATGCTGGCCCCCACCTGCAAAGGGATCCGTGAAGGCCAGGTGAAAGTTCTCGAGGCCCGCCTCCTGGTGCCAGGGGATCTGGTCCTCCTGGAGCCCGGGGACCGGGTGCCCGCAGATCTAAGGCTGCTCGAGGCGGTGAACCTGGAGGCCGACGAGTCGGCCCTCACGGGGGAGTCCCTCCCAGTCCCCAAGTCCGTAGCCCCGGTTCCCCCCAACACCCCTTTGGCTGACCGCTCCTCCATGGTCTGGATGGGCACCCACATCACCAACGGGCGCGGCCTCGGGGTGGTGGTGGCCACGGGTATGGCCACGGAGTTCGGCCAGATCGCCCAGCTCGCCGAGACCGTCCAGCAGGAGCCCACGCCCCTTCAGCGCAGGCTTGCCCTTTT
>NZ_ATNI01000005.1:0-12781 GCF_000511705.1 Thermus sp. NMX2.A1 | reverse complement strand
TCAGCACTTGTGGGCTTGCCTTGCAAAGGTCGGGACGACAGGTGTATATTCCCGCCCCGATGGGCAAGCAGGGCTTTGTTCGTCGGGAGGCAAGCCCCAAGGAGGTCCTGGAGCACTGCCTCCGCCTGGCCCAGGAGGTGGCCCCACCCACCCCCAAGGGCAAGCGGGGCCGCCCCTGGCGCCACGACTACGCCCGCAAGGCGTTCTCCTGACGGGGAAAGAGTTATCTAAGCTGGATCCCTCAAAAAGGCGAACACCTCGGAGGTCACGCCCCGGGCAAAAAGGCGACCTTCCACAAGTTCCCTGAACCACGCCCGTATCACTTCCTGAGGGGGTCCCAATCCTTTTTCCGCCTTGAGGCGGCGGCCACACTCGTCCGCGTAGATCGCGAAAGCCGGTTCCACCGGGGCCAGTTTACCCGGAGGATCGGCACGAACCCCCTTGCGCCCGCACGGGAAGCGCTATGCCCCAACCGCTTCCCAGCATTGCCGTTGCATCGGGAGGAAACAGGCCGTATTGTGTGGCCATGCCACGCACCAGCCAACGACCTCTCCCCCGCCACATCCTCCGCATCGGCGAGAGGCGGCGGGAGCTTGGCCTCACCCAGGAAGAGCTCGCCCGCATGGCGGGCTTCTCCACCAGCCTCATGGCCAAGATCGAGCGGGGCGCCGTGGACCCCAAGACCCTCTCCGCCCAGTACCTGGTGGGCCTCGCCAGGGCCCTCGGCCTCACCCTCTCCCAGGTCATGGGGGAGGATGTCCCCGGGGACGACCTGGGCTTCGTCCCCTTCACCCTTCCCGTCTACACCTCTCCCAAAGAGCTGGAGGAAGGCAAGCCCGCCTCCCGGGCCTTCCTCGCCCCGGCCGAGCTTCCCCGGGGGGCGGTGGTGGAGTTCCTGGCCTTCCTGGAGGTCCCGGGGAGGTGGCTCGCCACCCTGGACGTCCCCTTCCCCACCGCCCGGCGGGCCTGGGTCCTCACCGAGCTCAGGCCTCTCCTCCAACCCCAGGCCGTCTACCTGGGGAAGGCCCAGGGCCACGCCGCCTTCTTCCCCCACGAGGCTCTGGAGAGGGACCCCCTGGCCCTCTACCCCCTTCACCCGGAGCTCCCCACCCTCTGGCTCAGGGAGGAGCGCCCCGAGGTCTTGGGCCTGGTGCGGGGGTGGCGGGTGCTGTAAAGGCCAGGTATTGCCAAAACCGGTGATATATGCTAACCTCCGGTTGTGGCTAGCCAACCCTGGGGGGAGCGTGCTAGACTCCAGGGTTAAGGAGGTGAGAGAGCACTCAAGAACGCGTAGCGGTAGGCAAAAGTAGGAAGACCGGGGTTTCCCCCGATCCCTTCACCACAACCATCTTGGTACCCTCGCGATCCGCTAATCCGAGGGTAGCAGGCCGAAGGGAAAATGTCAACCCGGGTGGAAGCCCCACGGGCCCCAGGGCCGGGGGTAAGCGGCCCAGAAGGCAACCGTGGGAGCGCGAATCGGCTGGACCCATCTGGAATCGCCAAACGGATTCACCCTCATCCCCAACCCCCTGCTCAACAAGCTCTTCGGCAGCGGCTTCTCCGACCGGGAGTTCGCGGTCTTCCTCGCCCTCGCCACCCGCAGGAACCTCCACCACAAGAAGGCCTCCACCAAGGACCTGGCCCTCCTCCTCCGGCGGGACCCCCGCACGGTGGAGAAGGCCCTGCTCGCCCTCTGGGAAAAGGGCCTGGTGGAGCGGGACGCCACGGGGTGGTGGCTTTCCGATGCCCCGCCCGGGCAGGACCTGCAGGCCCCCGTGCACGCCGTGCAGACCCCCTTGCAAGCTTTGCAAGGCACGGGTGAGGAAAACGCCCTCCAGGACGGGCTTCTCTCGGTGCGGGAAATAAAGGAAAAAGAAACAACTACTGAAGAAAAAAATCCTCCTCATCTTTACGCCCAAGCGGCGGAGGCGGAGGAGGCTGAAGAGGTAGAGGCTGACTGCAAAGCCCCGGAGGAAAGGGCGGTTTCCGCCTCTCCCTCAGAGGGAGGAGAGCGGGCGACCTTCCTGGTTCCTTCGCCGTCTCCGGCCTCCCCTTCCCCTTCTGGATCTTCCCCGGTGCTCGTGAATGAAGGCACGAAGTACCGCCTCCAGGCCCGCCTCAAGGAAGCGGGGCTCTGGGTGGACTTCTACCGGGTCTTCCGCCCGGGCTTCGCCCACGGGGGGCTTTGGCGGGCCTACCTGGAGCGCCTGGAGCGGGAGGCCCTGCCCCTGGGGGAGGCCTTCCTCCAGGCCCTGGACCGCACCCTGAAGGGAGCCCGCCTCGGCGCGGTCCGCTACCCGGCGGCCTACCTGGACCGCCTTCTCCAAGACCTCGCCCCGCCCGAGCGCTCCGAGCACCCCTCCCCTCCCCCGCCCTCGTTGGAGGAGGTGCCTAAGGACGCCCTCCTCCTCCCGGACGGGAGGCGGGGGTACTTCGCCGGGTGGACCGGGGGCGGGGCCAAGGCCTTCGTGGAGGTGGACGGGGTGGCCTACCTGGTGGACCGGGAGAGCGTCCTCCGGGCCCGTGTGCTAGGGTAGAGGGGAATGGTCACGACGCCCCCTTCACCTTCCCTGAGTCGGGTTCCCCTAAGGTTTGGCGCCCACTACGCCGCCGTGGTGCTCGTGGAAGGGCAGGTCTTCGTGAAGGAGAGCCGGGCTCCGAACGGCCAGGTCTACACCTTCTACCGCCTCCGCCTCCCGGACGGGAGCTTCCTCCGCCTGCCCCGGGCCCACCGGGGCCGGCCCATGGCCGAGCTGGTGGGGGCGCACATCCGGGGCACCTTCTGGCCCCGCACGAACGGCCAGGGCCTTCTGGAGAAGTCCCTTCGCCTTGGTCGGATCGGGGTTCCCAGGGGGGACGGGAAGGGACACCCCTTGATGGCCGCCCAGGGCCGCGTGGCCTTCGTGGACCGGGAGGAGGGGAGGTTTGGCCTCGAGGTGCGGCCCAACCCCAAGGGACGCCTCAAGGAGCCCTTCACCCTCACCCTCTGGGCTCCCCTCGCCCTCCTGGAGGAGCTCACCCTGGGGAGCGGGGTTTACGTGGAGGGGGAGGCCCGCCTGAAGACCCGGCGGCTCGTGGCGAAGAAGGTGGAGCCTGCCAGGCTCTGGGACGATCCTTCCTGAAGGAGGGGGTGGTCCCCGCCGGCCTCGAGGCCACGGCAGGGAGGCCGAAAGGCTCTTATCCGGGTGATTTAGAACACACCCGCTGTGGGATTTGACTCACGGCGTGAGGCGGGTTATATTGCTTCCAAGATGAAGAAGACCGTCCTCATTCCCCTCAAGGACTGGGCCCTGGAGCAGGGGCTCTCCTACTCCGGCGCCCTCAAGCAGATCCAGGAGGGGAGGCTCAACGCGCGGCGCCTTGGCCGCTACTGGTACGTGGTCAAGGAGGTGGAGGCCCCGGGGGGAGAAGGGGTGGTGCTCACCCTCTTCACCCACGCCGGAGGGGCGGGGAAGACCTCCCTGGCCCGGGACCTGGGGTACGAGATGGCCTCTAGGGGCAAGCGCGTTCTTCTCGTGGACGTGGACCCCCAGGCCAACCTCTCCGCCTGGCTCGGGGTGGTAGAGGCTCCTGTGGAGGAAACCCTTCTCGGGCTCCTGGAGGGCAAGGGGCGCCTCAGGCCAAGGGAAGTGCTTCCGGGGGTTAGCCTCATTCCTGCGCACGTGGAACTCGCCCGGGCCGAGCTCGTCCTTATCCGGGAACCCTACAAGATGTTCGCCTTGAGGAAGGCCTTGGAAGCCTTCCGGCAGGAGTACGACCTCGTCCTCGTTGACTCCCTGCCCTCTCTGGGCTCCTTGGCCGGGGTTGCAGGCATGGCCGGGGACGGCCTTCTGGTCCCCGTGGAAGCCTCACCTAAGGGGCTTCAGGCCCTACCCACGGTGCTCGCTGTATCCCAGGACTACGCCGAGGGACTGGCCTCCCTGGGGATGTGGGGCGGGGGCGCCTTCGTCCGCGCTCTCATCCCAAACGGGTTGGAGGGCACGGTCCGGGACCGGGAGGTTTTGGCCCAGCTCGAGGCCCTCGGGGGGCGGATCCCCCTGGCGCCCCCCTTGGTGCGCCGTCCGGCGGTGTACCGGGAGGCCCAGGTGCAACGGCTTCCGGTGCAGGCGGTGGGCGGGGAGGAGGTTCGGCGGGAGATGCGGGCCCTCGGGGACTTTCTGGAGGGGATCCTGGAGCAAGTCAAGGCCGAACTGCACAAGGAGGTGGCCTGATGAGCCGCAAGCCGAGCCCCATGGACCCCTTCCTGGCCAGGGCGCTTTCCGCCTTGGAGGAGATGGAGGGGAAGCCCGTGCAGGCTGGCGGGAAGGTGCTTCCCCTCGAGGTCCTCGTCCCCTCTCCCCAGCCCCGCAAGCGCTTCGAGAACCTCGAGGCCCTCGCCGAGAGCGTCCGGGAGAAGGGGGTTCTCCAGCCCCTCCTGGTGCGGCCCTTGGGGGACGGGAGGTACGCCATCGTGGCCGGGGAGAGGCGGTACCGGGCCGCGAGGATGGCGGGGCTCTCCGAGGTCCCGGTGCGGGTGGTGGAGCTCTCCGAGAAGGAGGCGAGGCTCCTCGCCCTGGTGGAGAACCTCCAGCGGGAGGACCTGAACCCTTACGAGGAGACCATAGGGGTCCTCGCCCTCCTATCGGAAGACTTGGGGAGGTCCGTGGAGGAGGTGGTGGCCCTGCTCCACCGGATGCGGGACGAGGCGAGGAGGAAAGTTCCCCATAACGTTATGGGGAACCCGGAGGCTCAGCGGGTGATGGAGATCTTTAAGGCCCTAGGCCGCATGACCTGGGAGTCCTTCGTGCAGAACCGCCTCCCCCTCCTAGGGCTCCCCGAGGACCTGAGGGCGGCCCTGGAGGAGGGTGCTATCCCCTACACCGCCGCCCTGGAACTCAAGAAGGTGAGGGACCTCGAGGCCCGGGCCCGGCTCCTGGAGGAGGCCAAGGGGGGCCTCTCCCTGAGGGAGCTCAAGGCCAGGGTGCGGGAGGTCTTGGTGAAGGAGAAGGCGCCTCCTCCCTGGCACAAGGAGGTGGCGACGAGGCTCGCCCGGCTGGACCCGGAAAGCCTCCCTCCGGAGAAGCGGCGGGCGGTGGAGGAGAAGGTCAGGGAGCTCTTAGCCCTCCTAGGAGGTGAGGAGTGAAAAACGGCGGGAAGAGCGACTCCCAGGCCTTCGCCGAAGAGGTGGTGCGCTGGCTTGAGGGGCTCACCGTGGAGGGGAAGCCCTACCGGGAGTACATCGCCCAGGGGAGGACGGGGGACGAGGCCAACGTGGTGGGCCGCCTCTTCACCCAAGGCTTGCTGGCCCGCTTGGGGTACGACGAGGACCGGGTGATCTACAACCAGCAGAAGGGCTCCGAAAAGCCCGACTGGCTGGTGTACCTGGAGCCGGGGGGAACCCCCTACTTCCTGGTGGAGGATAAGGCCACGGGGGAGGACATGGCCGCCCACCAGGAGCAGCTCTTCCGCTACATGCGGCGGCTGGGGGTGCCCAGGGGAGTCCTCACCAACGGGCGGGAGCTTCTGGTCTACGAGGCGGGCGACGGCCCCCCCAACGCCGTCCTCTACATCTCCTTCCGGGAACTCCTGGAAGGGGGACTCTTCAAAGAGGACTCCCTTAGCGCCCTTCGGGCCCTCTACGGGAGGCTGGCCAGGGAAAGGGTCCAAGCCAAGGAGCGGTGGATCGAGGACCTCACCATGACGAAAGAGGGTAAACCCCACGCCCCAAACGGGGAGACCTGGCCAGGGGAGGCCCGGATCCCCGTGGTCCCCGCCAAGGGGGAGGGCTTCCTCCAGAGGTTCACGGAGGAGGTGAAGGAGGTCCTGGGAGAGCTCAAGGAGGATGCCTTGGCCCAGCTTCGGACCCGGCTTGAGGAGCTGAAGGCCGCGGAAAAAAGGCTTTGGGGGCCCAACAGCCAGAGGCAAAAGTCCATTCGGGAGGAGTTCACCGAGGTACGGGACCGGCTCCTGAAGGAGTTAGAAGGCCACCTCTCCGAGGCTCCTATGGCGGAGTTGAAAAGGGAGCTACAAGCCCCCTGGGAGGAGGGGGCCACTGCCTGGCGGGGCAAAGCGGATCGGCTCAGGGGCTACCTACCGAGGGACAAAACCTCCTGGGGGCGCGTGGACGTCGTCCTTAAGAGGCTGGAAGAGCTGGCCCTCCTCTACGAGGAAGGCCGCCACCGCCTGGAAGAGGACCACGGGGAAGCAGTCCAGACGAAGGAGGCCTTCACCAGGTGGAAGGCCCGCCACGGCTTCCTCCTAAGGATAGAGGCGAAGGGAGACCTGGAGAGGCGGGCCTTGGAGGAGTTCGCCACCCAGACGGCCTACATCTTCTTCGTGCGCCTCCTCCTGGTGCGCATCGCCGAGGACAAGGGGCTCCTGACCCGCATGTTCACGAACGGAGGCGTGGCCAAGTGGTTCCTCGAGGTGGAGCCTTACTACCTGGGCGGGGGAGGGGAAGCTCCTGAGGGCCTTAAGGCCTTCTTTTCCCTGGTCTTCGGCAGGGCGGAGCGGGAGGTCTACGCCCACTTCTTCGCCGAGGGGACCTTCGACTGGTACCACCCGAGCCGCCCTCTGGCCCTCGAACTCCTCTGGAAGCTGGCCCACTACGACTTCCGCGATGTGGATCAGGACATCATTGGCCACCTCTACGCCCACTACGCCACGGAGGAGCACCGCCACCACACGGGCATGTACTACACCCCACCGGAGGTGGTGGACTACATCCTGGACCGGGTGGGCTTCCGCGGCAAAGAGGTGGCCACGGCCACCCTCCTGGACCCCGCCTGCGGCTCGGGGACCTTCCTGGTGCGGGCGGTCCGGAGAGTCCTGGAAGCCTTCCGGGACAAGGGGGGGAAGATACCGGAGGAGAACCTCGCCTTTGCCCTGAAGGCCGTGGCCGAGAACCTGGTGGGCCTGGATGTCAACCCCTTCGCCTGCTACCTGGCGGAGATCAACCTCCTGATCCAGGTCATGGACCTCCTCGAGGGAATAAAACACCTGGGACAGGACGTTGGCCTCGACCGCTTCCGGGTATACAACACCGACACTCTTGTGGCCCGCTTTCCGAGCGCCGCTTTCCTTGACGGCGACCTCTGGCCTGAGGAGAAGGTCAAGCTCACCCCGGAGGCCTTCGACTTTGTGGTGGGCAACCCCCCCTACGTGCGGGCGGATGCTCCGGGGATGAAGGAGTACCGGGATGCCGTCAAGAACCAGCTTCCCCTCAGGGAGAGGGTAGAGGGTGTGTTGCAGAAGAAGTGGGACCTTTACGTCCCCTTCGTGGCCCTTGCCCTGGAGTGGGCCAGGGAGGGGGGAAAGGTGGGCCTCCTCGTGAGCGCCTCCATCGAGGACACCTCCTTCGCCGAGGCCATTAGGAACAGGCTTCTGCAGCACACCCTCCTGGAGGTGGCCCACCTGAACGGGAAGGAGCTCTTCCCCGATGCGGTGGTGGACAACACGATCTTGGTGGTGCAGAAAGCCTCTCCCCCAGAGGGACACCAGGTCCTGCGCAGGCACTTTTCGGGAAAGCCCGGGGCGAGTGGGCCGGAGAAGGAGGAGCGGGTTTCCCAAAAAGGTTTCGCCTTCTCCAGGGTGGGAACCCTGGCTGTAGGAAAAGGGTGTGTGCCCTTGGGGGATATATGCTACGTTTCCAAAGGAATGGTCCTCCACGCCAAGGACGGCAGCTTCCGACTGGAGGACCTCCTCTCCAAGGTCCGGGACCCGAGGCACCCTCGCCCCTACGTGAACGGAGAGCTTATCGATCACTTTGCCCCCGAAGGCCTCCTCTGGCTGGAGTACGGCCCCGGGCTCCGGGCCCCGGCGGAGGTCTATGCGCCCACGTTCCCAGAGCTTTGGGACCGGGAAAAGATGCTCTTTCAGCGAATGCTTCGGAAGCCCCTTCACGAGGCGATCTGGGACCGAGGGCAGTACGGGAGTTTTCTCACCGCCAACCACACGGCCACGGTAGCCGTGCGGTGGTGCGACCTCAAAGGTGTGGGGAACCGCCAGCTGGGAAAGCCCAACAACCGTGAGCGCCTTAGAAAAGAGGCCCTCTCCAAAGGCTACGATATGGGGTACCTGGTGGGGATCGTAAACACCGAAGCCGCTTCAAGGCGATCCGGCTTCCAGTACGTCTCAGGAGGGGTCATAGAGGCTAGCCCAAACTTGGTCAAAGCAATCCCCATTCCGCACGCCAGTCCCTCCGAAAAGAAGCAGGTGCGAAGGTTGGCCCTAGCCTTAGAGAGGCTGGCCCGAATGCTTTCGGCCCTTAAAGGGCAGGGCTGGGACTTGAATCCCAAAGCCCCTAGGGCTCCCGCGAAGGCCTTCTTCGCCGTGAGCCTCGCCCCCTTGGGAGCGGCCAAGGTAGCGTGGGCCCTCGAGGAGTTGGAAGCGAACATCCCTCTGAGGGACTTACTTCGCGATGGGGACACCCTCTACGCCAGGGGGCGAAAGGGAGCCCCAAGGAGGCCGGTGGTCAGGGTGCAGGATGGGGATAAGGCCGAGGCCTTGGAGTGGTTCGTGGAGGTGGCCAAAGCTCCCGGCTCCTCCCTGGCGGGGAAGACCTGGTCTCAGCTCCTGAGCGGAGGGAATGAAGTCCCCCGGAACAGGGACGAGGCCCTCCTAGCCCTGAGGAAGGTGGCCCAGCAAGAGGCGAAGGTGAAGAGGCTCTTGGCTTGGCAGGCGGCGCTGAAGGAGGCCCTCGAGAGGCTAGTGGAAGACCTCTACAGGAGGAGTTGCGACGTGGACAGGGAAGATGGAGAGGGAAACGGTGAAAGTCCGGTGGATTAGCCTCTTCCTCTTCCTCCTCTCCCTCGCCCTGGCCCAGAGCCTGGTGGGGCGGGCCAGCGTGGTGGACGGGGACACCCTCGAGATCCAGGGGGTACGCGTCCGCCTGTGGGGCATTGACGCCGTGGAGTCTTCGCAAACCTGCCTGGACGTCGGCGGGAAGCCCTGGCCTTGCGGGCGGCGGGCGGCCTTCGCCCTGGCCGACTTCCTGGGGCAGCGCACGGTGCGTTGCGAGCGGCGGGACACCGACCGCTACGGGCGCGTGGTGGCGGTGTGCCACGTGGGCGGCCTTGAAGTCAACCGCTGGCTCGTGGAGCAGGGTTGGGCGCTGGCCTACGTGGAGTACGGGGGCAGCGTCTACCTCGAGGCCCAGCGCCAAGCCCAGGCGGCCAAGCGGGGCGTGTGGCAGGGGAGCTTCCAGGCTCCTTGGGAGTACCGGAAAAGCCCCGGGGCCGTCCCCTCGGCGGGCTCCTATTCTGGGACGGGCAAGGCGGGGCGGTGCCATCCCGCGTATCCCACGGTGTGCATTCCCCCGCCCCCACCCGATTTGGACTGCAAGGACATCCCGTACAAGGGCTTCAAGGTCCTCCCCCCAGACCCCCACCGCCTGGATCGGGACGGGGACGGGATAGGATGCGAGCGGTGAACCCCCTCCACGACCCCGAGGCCAGGAAGGAGCTGGCGGACGACCTCGCCTGGCTATGGGAGGAGGTGCGCATGGCCCTGGCGGCCCTGGGCAAGGCCCGGGAGGCCATGGAGGTCCTGGAGGAGGAAGACCGCCTCCTGGGGGTCCTTTACGCCTCCCTCCCCAGGGAGGGGCACCGGGTCCTGAGGGAGACCCTCCAGGAGGCCCTCCGCCGTCTGGAGCGGGCCCACGCCCGGGCCCGGGAGGTCCTGGAGCCGGCGGTCCGGGAAGAGGGCTAGGGCAGGGCCCTTGGGGTCAGGGGGAAGGCCTCCCCGACAAGCCGGCCCCGCTCCACCCGGCCTAGGGCCAGGACCAGCCCCCCCGGGGCCGGGGCCAGGTGGGGGCGGCGGAGGAGGAAGCGGAGGACGAAGGGCCGGGTTTCGGGCTCTTCCTTGGGCCCAGGCACCACCCGCACCCGGCCCAGCCCCGCCCAGGCCCCCAGCCACTCCCCCAGGAGGAGGAAGCGAAGGGGTTCCCCCGGCACCTCCCCAAGGGGGGCGGGGGAGAGGAGCTCCCGGTGGGCCAGGTGGAGTCCCGTGAGGAAGCCCTCCCCGTCCGTGCGGGGGTGGAGGACCACCCGGTAGAGGCCGGGGACGAGGCCCTCCCTCAGGCCCCTTGGGGCCCGCACCCGCTTGGAGAAGAGGCCCTGGCCCTCCAGTCGGAGGCTCACCGCCCCCGGAATGGGGGAGAGGTGGACCACGCCCCGGACCTGGGCCAGGTGGCCTACTGGGGGTCGTCCCAAAGGCGGGCGGGCTCCCAGCGCCGGACCACCAGGCGGCCGCTCCTCGGCCTCACCTCCCCTTCCAGGTAGACCCCGCTCCCCACGGGGGGCAGGGCCTCCAGGAGGGAGAGGGAGGCCCAGAGGGTCAGGGTGAAGGGGGCCCTGAGCTTGCCCCCGGGGTTGGGGCGGACCTCCACCTGGAGGTGGCCTTCCTCGGGGTTCACGGCGGCCAGGCGGCCCCGCAGGTGGAAGTAGGGGGCCCTCTCCCAGAGGGTGGGGTCCAGCCGGCGCAGGTAGTCCAGGCGGCCCTTAAGGGCTCCCTGTTCGTCCGTTCTGGGAGCGTAGACGACCCCGATTCTCTGGTTCAGAAAGGTCTGGCCCAAACCCCTGGGGAGGGGCAGAAACACACCCCTGGGATAGCCGGGGGCTTCGAGATGGTAAAAGGAGAACACCTTGTCCTTCTTCTTCACCTCGCGCAGGCGCACGTGGCCCACGCTCCAGAGGGAGGCGTAGTAGGCCTGATCCCTAGGACACTGCTCCTCGCTCTGGGGAGTCTCAGCGGGGTCCTGAGAGGCCGCCAGGCTCACCCTTTCCACCCCCTCACCCTACCACACGGGCCGCCAGGACGAGTTCCCTATCCACCAGGTGGGCCACCCCGTCCACCTCCACGAAGGCCTTGGCCCCGCCTCCGGTCCAGCCGGCGAAGTAGCCCCTCCGGCCATCGGGCAGGTGGAGGAGGGCCCCGTCCAGGATCCCGTCCCGGGTTCCCCCAGGCGGGGGCGGAGGGGCGGGAGTCCGGGCCTCCAGGTCCGCCATCACCGCCTCCAGGTAGCGGGCGGGGTAGCGCACCCCTCCCTGGGCCACCCCCCTCAGGGTGAGGGCCAGGGCCTGGAGGAAGACCTCCCCCTTGGGCAGGGCCTCCCGCTCCAGGCGGGCCAGGTAGGCGGCCCAGAGGGCCTCGGAGGGGAAGCCGGGCCGGAAGGCCCTGTAGAACTCTCCCAAGAGCCCCGCCCCTTTGAGGGCCCCCTGCAGGGGCTTTGTGCCCGCCTTCACGAGCGGCGGGGAAGGGTTGGAAGGGAGCGAAGGCTCGTTCACCGAAGAGGGGGCGGCCGGGAGGCCTTCGCCCCCGAGGTCCGCCTCGGGGAAGTCCTCTTCTCCTTGAGAGGGCTGGACTACCTCTTCCTCCGAGGCCTCTTTCTCCTCCTCCTCGGCCCGGGTGGGCGGGTGTGAATGAGGAAGATCTTTTTCTTCCTTTACTTCTTCCTTTATTTCGGGCCCCCGGAAATCACCGTCTGGAAGGCCATTTTCCCCACCTCCGCCTTGCAAGGCGTGCAGGGGGGCGTGCAAGGCTTGCGGGCCGGCGTGCCCTCCTTGCGGGAGCCCCCCCGCCAGGCGGTAGCGCCCGGGGGAGTCTACCTCCACCAGCCCCGCCTCCCAGAGGTCCATGAGGGCCTTGCGGGCCGTGCGGGGGTCCACGCCCAGGAGGGCGGCCAGCTCCTTCTCGTCGGCGCTCTTCACCCGGAGCCGGGCCCGGGAGGCCAGGGCCAAGAGGACCAGGCGGGCGATGGGGGAGAGGGTCCCTTCCCACCCGGGGACCTGGCCGCTGAGGGCGACTTCCATCAGGCTGTTGGGGATGAGGCTGTAGCTTCCTTCCGCTTGCAGATACCTCCACGAGGGATTGCGCATCTTGGCTTGTGGGCCGCTTCACCCCCGACCCTGGGGCCAGGGGGGTTGACTCTTCCCTCGCTTTGCGGTACCCTTGGCTTAGCGAGCGTGGGTACCACACGAGGGATGGGAGGCAACCCCGAAACCTCCCGCTCTTTTCTTTTAGGACACCACTACGTCCTTCGCTCTTCCCACCTCCTTAGCCCCGCATTCTAGCACAAGGGACCGGGGCGTCCAGTCCATATCCTAAGGTTACCTCCTCGGAGCCTGATTGGCAACACCTGGCTATTCCCAGGTGAGCCAGGCCCGCACCAGGCCCACCACCTCGGGCCTCTCTCCTTCGAGCCAGAGGGTGGGGAGGGAGGGGTCTAGGGGGTAGAGGGCGAGACGGCTTCCCCTCAGGGCCTCGTCGGTGGCGAAGCCCATCCCCTCCCCGTGGCGGACCACGTAGACCCCTCCGGGCCGCACCAGGGGCCTGAGCTCGGCCATCACGTGCACCCTCCGGGTGAGGGGGAAGGGGACGTCCAAGGTGGTGAACCACCGGCCGGGGAGGGTGAGGTAGGCCAGCCTGCTCACCTCCGCCCCGGGGGCACCTGCTCGGGGGTGATGGCGAAGCGCTCCACGTCCTCCCGGGCCAGGTCCTCGGGGGCCCGGTAGACGGGGAGGAGGAGGGGCTTGGCCAGCTCGCCCCCCGGCAGGTCCTCGTCTAGGAGGGCGTTCAGGGGGAGGCCCAGGGCCTTGGCGAGGCCCACCACGTGCTGGGCGGAGAGGCTCCTGAGGTCCACGGCCCCCCGCTCGATCTTGGCCATGAGGCTGGTGGAGAAGCCCGCCAGACGGGCGAGGCCTTCTTGGGTGAGGCCCAGCGCCTTGCGGCGCTCCACCAGGCGGGCCACGCGGGGGGGTAGGGGGTTGCGTGAGGTCCTAGCCATGGTACTCCGATATTACGC
>NZ_ATNI01000004.1:0-1281 GCF_000511705.1 Thermus sp. NMX2.A1 | reverse complement strand
CATCTCAACAACTTGTACGTCGCAATCCCCTTTCGGGGAAGCATCTCTTGCAACGGTACCCCCCTTAGAACATCGTCCTGGACGGTGCTCCTGGAGGGGGGGTTTGTGAGAATCATGAAGGCTGGAATATACACATGGCGAATAAAGGGGGTTTTGCGGGGTTTAGCTCGTTGCAAAGCCACTGTAGAAGCGGTCGATAAGAAGGTGAAAACGCATATTGCCCTTGCGCAAGAGGAAAATCGGCTTTCAAGATCCTCGTCCGGCTTTCCGGACACCCCGATTATACCACTTGAACGTAACGCTTGACTGAGTTCAATAGAGTGCAAGGAAGTCGTGTAGAGTACGCACGCTCCAATCCTTACGGGTTTAGCAGTTTCCTTTGCGGCACAAAACTGCGAACATGGATAGCCTGGCGCCGAGGCGGCCGGGTATCCCCACTCCTTATTCACGGAAAGCGGCTTGCCTTTCTGGGTGAGCCCCTTTGCCGGGGCCTATCGGACCGGCCTTCTCCCTTCGTGCCCTGGGAGGGACGGATGGTGCGCCTGGGAAGGGAGATGCGGGTGGACGAGGGCACGGTCTGGTACGAGGTGGTGGGCCGGGGAAGGGAGCGCCAGGTGCTCTTTGTCCTGGAACCTCGAGGGTAATCAGGGAAGGGGGCGAACCTCAAAGGGCCAGGATGGGCTTTCTAACCTGGGTCGTTTTCCAGGAAAGGCACAGTCCAGCCGGGGGTGGTACCTTGTAGCTAAGATGGACCGCTCCAACCGCCTTTACCCCTCCCTCTCCCGTCGCTTCCTGGCCCTCATCCAGGAGATCCACCACCTCGAGGCCCGCATGGCCGAGGAGCGCAAAGCCCTTGAGGCCATGGTCCCCGTGCCGGTGCACTGGCGCAAGGTGAAATGCGGGAAGGATAGATGCACGCGCTGCCCCCATGGTCCCTATCCTTATCTTCGGGTGAAGAAAGACGGCAAATGGCGGTGGAAGTACCTGGGCAAGGGGTGGCAGCCCCCGGAGGGATTCACCCGGGCTGGGGAGTTTCGGGAACGGCTTGCCCGCTACCGCCGGATCGTGGAGAGGCTGGTGGAGCTGAGGGAGAGGCTTAGGGAACTGGAGAGGGGGTTGGAGGTGTGAGCCTGGCCAGGCTCTTCGCCGTCCTCGTCCTGGCCTTCCTCCGTGGTGGACGGGGATACCCTGGAGATCCAGGGCATGCGGAAGTGAAACCCACAAAAATCGCGAGTTGACTGAGGAAACCGCCCGCTGGATAAGCCAGGGTAGGGCAAGCGC
>NZ_ATNI01000003.1:0-4541 GCF_000511705.1 Thermus sp. NMX2.A1 | reverse complement strand
GATAAAGGCATGCGCATCGTACCTTTTGGCGCCGCGCGGGAGGTCACGGGAAGCTGCCACCTCCTCTTGGCCGAGGGCAGGAAGGTCCTCCTGGACTGCGGCATGTTCCAGGGGCGCGAGGAAGAGAAGAACCACACCCCCTTTGGCTTTGACCCCCAGGCGGTGGACGCCGTGGTCCTTACCCACGCCCACCTGGACCACGTGGGCCGTCTGCCCAAGCTTTTCCGGGAGGGGTATAGGGGGCCGGTCTACGCCACCCAGGCCACCTTCTTGTTGATGCAGATCATCCTCCAGGACGCCCTAAAGGTCATGGAAACCCCCTTTTTCGAGGAGGAGGATGTGGAGGAAGCCCTCCGCCACGTCCGCCTCCTGGAGTTTGGGGAATGGCTCAGGCTGGGGGACCTTACCCTCACCTTCGGCCAGGCAGGGCACCTTCCGGGAAGCGCCTTCGTGGTGGTCCAGGGGGAGGGGAAGACCCTGGTCTATAGCGGGGACCTGGGCAACCGGCAAAAGACCGTCCTCCCCGACCCCTCCCTGCCTCCCAGGGCGGATCTGATCCTCTGCGAGGGCACCTACGGGGACCGGCCCCACCGCTCCTTCGCCGCCACGGTGCAGGAGTTTTTGGAGATCCTGGAACGAACCCTGGGCCAAGGCGGCAAGGTCTTCATCCCCTCCTTTGCCGTGGAGCGCGCCCAGGAAATCCTCTTCCTCCTCTACGAAAACGGCCACCGCCTGCCCGAGGCCCCCATCTACCTGGACTCCCCCATGGCCGAGCGGGTCCTTGACCTCTATCCCCGGCTGGTGCGCTACTTCAGCGAGGAGGTGCAGGCCTACTTCCTGGCGGGGAAGAATCCCTTCCGCCCCCGGGGGCTTCGGGTGGTGGAAAGCGTGGAGGAATCCAAGGCCCTAAACCGCGAGCCCGGCCCCATGGTGATCATCGCGGGAAGCGGCATGCTCACCGGGGGGCGGATCCTCCACCACCTGAAGCACGGCCTTTCCGATCCCAAGAACACCTTGGTCTTCGTGGGCTACCAGCCTCGAGGGGGCCTGGGAGCCGAGATCATCCAAAGGCCCGAGCGCATCCGCCTCCTGGGGCAGGAGATACCCCTTAGGGCCAGCGTCCACACCCTGGGCGGCTTCTCGGGGCATGCGGGGCAGGACGAGCTTCTGGACTGGCTGGAAGGGCAACCCCGGGTAGCCCTGGTGCACGGGGAGGAGGAGAAGCTAGGGGAGCTTCAGCGGCTTCTCGCCCAGCGGGGCCAGGCAGCCCACCTGGCCACCTTCGGGGAGGCCATCGGGGTTTAAGGCTGGGGCTTAAAGCCAAGCCTCTCCAAAACCATGCGGGTGGCCGGGCTTTTATTTAGGGTGTAAAAGTGCACTCCCTCCACCCCGGCCTCCAAAAGCTCCGCCACCTGGCGGGTGGCGTGCTCCACCCCGATCTCCAGGATGGCCTTAGGATCCTCCTGGTACCTTTCCAGCCTGGAAAGAAGGGGTCCGGGGATGCTGGCCCCGCAGACCTCGGTGAAGCGGCGGAGCTGGGTGTAGCTGGTGATGGGCATGATGCCGGGGAGGATGGGGATTTCTATGCCCATCCTCCTGGCCCTTTCCAGGAAGCCGAAGTAGTGGGCGTTGTTGAAGAACAGCTGGGTGATGGCGAAGTCCAGCCCCGCCTCCACCTTGGCCTTGAAATGGCGCAGGTCGGCCTCGAGGCTTTCGCTTTCCGGGTGCCCCTCGGGGTAGGCGGCCCCCCCCACGGAAACCCCTTCCCCATAGCGGCTCCGGATAAAGGCCACCAGCTCCATGGCGTAGCGGAACCCCTCGGGATGGGGTCTAAACACCCTCTCCCCTTGGGGAGGGTCGCCACGGAGGGCCAGGATGTTCTCCACCCCGGCCTCCACGAACCGGTCCAAGACCCCCGCCACCTCCTCTTGGCTCTGCCCGGCCACGGTGAGGTGGGCCAGGGCGTTCAGCCCCAGGTCCAGGATGCGCTTGGCCCAGAGGACGCTGCGATCCCTCGTGCTCCCCATGGCCCCATAGGTGATGGATACGAAGGCCGGCCGGAAAGCCTTAAGCTCCTCCATGGTGCGAAAAAGGGCCTCCTCCCCTTCCGGGGTCTTGGGGGGAAAGAACTCAAAGGAGAAAAGGGGCCCTTCTTGCGCCTTCAGGAGGTCCCGTATTTTCATGCGCTAGAGTGTAGCCCCTCCCCTCCCCCTGGTCAAGGTGGCAAAATAAGGATATGGTAGAGGTTCCGGAAATCCCCAAGGTGGAAGGCCTGGAGCTTCCCGCCAGGGAAACCGCTTTGATCGTGGTGGACATGCAAAACGACTTCGCCCACCCTCAAGGTGCCCTTTTCGTGCCCGATGCTCCCAAAAGCGTTCCGGCCATCCGGCTTCTTCTGGAAAGGGCGCGGCAGGCAGGGGCAAGGGTGGTCTACACCCAGGACTGGCACCGGGAGGACGACCCCGAGTTTAAAATCTGGCCCCGGCATGCGGTGGCGGGCACCTGGGGGGCAGAGATCCTGGAGGACCTCCGCCCCGAGCCGGGGGACCTGATCATCCAGAAGGTGCGCTACGATGCCTTCTACGGTACCCCCCTGGACCACTACCTGCACCTTTGGGGGGTAAAGCACGTGGTGGTGACGGGCACCGTGGCCAACATCTGCGTGCTCCACACCGCGGGCTCCGCCGCCCTTCGCTGGTACCGGGTGGTCCTCCCGGAGGACGCCACCAGCGCCCTTACCCCCTTTGACCTTCAGGCCGCCTTGCGCCAGGTCACCTTCCTCTACCAGGGCCAGGTAACCCGGGCCGAGGGAGTGCGCTTTGTTTGATCACCCGGTCCTAAGCCACCTGGCTTGGTACCTATGGCGAACCCTGGACTAATCCCCTTGGCCCAGGCGGAAGGCCGGGGGGAGGTTTCCCTCCTGAAGCGAGCCCAGAGCCTGGGTTTCCCCGTGGCGGAAACCTGGGTGGTGGGGCTTTGGGAGGAGTTCGCCCGCCTCAACAACCTTCCCGAGCGCATCGAAAGGCTCTTCCAGGGTGTGTTCGGCGTGCGTATAGATGAGGAACGCCTCCTCCTGGCGGCGGAAGAGGCGGAAAGGGCCGTGCGGGAAAGCTACCTCCTGCCCGAACGGGCCGAGGCCTTCCTGGAGACCCTCAAGGGAAAGGGGCCCTTCCTCCTCCGCCAGCCGGGGGAAGGAACCCACCACCTGGCCCAGACCCCAAAGGAGGCCCTATTCGCCCTGAAGCGGCTTTGGGCGGAGGTCTTTCGGGTGGAGGCCATCCTGGAGCGCCACCCCCTCCTCTTCCCTCCCTCGGTTCCCGTTCTGGTCCAGGCCCTGGGTATCCCCGGAGAGGATACCGTGCCCGAGGCCCAGGAAGACCCCCTTCTCTCCTTGGATCTCTCGGAAGCCTTGGGGGAAAGGGTGGTGGTGTTCGCCTCTCGAGGCCTGGTCTTGCGGATAGAATCCCAGCATGGTGGATAGCCACCTCCATACCCCCCTTTGCGGCCATGCCCAAGGGGCCCCCGGGGAGTACCTCTTCCACGCCCGGAAGGCTGGGCTAAAGGGTGTGGTCTTCACCGACCACAGTCCTATGCCCTCCTGGTACGATCCCATGAGCCGCATGCGCCTCGAGGCCCTGCCCTTTTACCTCCTGGCCCTGGAGAAAATCCGGGAAGATCACCCGGATCTTTACGTGGGGATCGGCCTCGAGGCCGACTTCCACGAGGGCACGGAGGAGTTCGTGCGGACCCTGCTTAAAGGCTACCCCTTCGACTACGTGATCGGCAGCGTCCACTACCTGGGGGCCTGGCCCCTGGACCATCCCGACCACCAGGAGGAGTACCGCTGGCGGGACCTGAAGGAGATCTTCCAGGCCTACTTCCAGGAGGTGGAAAAAGCGGCAAGAAGCGGCCTCTTTCACGCCATCGGCCACCTGGACCTGCCCAAGAAGTTCGGCCACCGCCTTCCAGAAGAAGCCCTTGTGGAGCTGGCCGAACCCGCCCTTAGGGCCATTGCGGAGGAGGGGCTTCTCCTGGACGTGAACACCGCCGGGCTTAGGAAGCCCATCGGGGAAATCTACCCCGCCCCCGCCCTCCTGCGAAGGGCCCGGGAGCTTGGCATTGGGATCGTCCTGGGCTCCGACGCCCATGCTCCCGAGGAGGTGGGTTTCGCCTTTCCCGAAACCCGGGCCCTCCTCGCCGCCTTAGGTTTTCAGGAGGCCTACTACTTCCGCGAGGGCAGGCCGGTGGCCTACTCCCTGTCCAGGGCCTCGTAGATCTGGCCCCGCCTTGCCCCTAAGGAGAGGTCCTCCCGGCGCCCCCCGGCGGCCTCGTAGGCCCGCACCGCCCTCAGAAGGCGCAAAAAGGCCTCGGCGCAGGGGTCAGGAGCGGGGGCCTCGTACTCCATGAAGGTCACCCGCTCGTACTCCTCCCGGTACTGCGCCTCCTCCCGCTCCACGCAGTCCTCGTAGGCCTTTAGGGCCTCCTCCACCTCGAGGCGGGCAGGTTCCAGGGCTGGCATAGGCACCTCCTTAAGTTTTAAT
>NZ_ATNI01000002.1:0-855 GCF_000511705.1 Thermus sp. NMX2.A1 | reverse complement strand
CCCTATGCACCACGCACACCTGCCACTGGGCCAGGGGATACACCCGGCGGATCGCCTCTTCCATCCCGGGTAGGCCATCGGTGATGAAGAGCAAAACCCGCCGCAAGCCCCTTTGCCATAGTTCCCTCAAGCTAGCCCTATCGGGCTGACCAAGACCTCTTCCCAGGCGGTGGCGTTCTCCGTGGGCAAGAGCCAGAATCCCAAGACCCGCCTCTCCCCATCCGGGGCAAGGCCCAAAGCCACGTACACCGTCTCCCGTACGATCCCTTCTCCTTCCCTAAAGACCTTTAGGGAAAGCCCATCCAGGTAGACAAAGGCCATCTCTGCAGGCAAAGGCCGCTTACGGAAGGCTTCCGCCGCCCCCAAGACCTCGTCCGTCAAGGCGCCCAAGGTAGCCCTTCGGGCTGACCAAGGTCTCGTGGGAGTACCGGTGGCCCAAAAGGAGGCTCATCGCCTCGGCCGCCTTGCGCTGGCTGACCCCGGCAGCGTAAAGGGCCACGGCCACTTCTCCTACATCTACTAGGCGGCGGGCGTAGGGGTGGAGGAAGGCGGGGTAGTAGCGGCCTCTCCGTGTTTCCCTGACGGGAAAGCAGCCTCGGTCCCTGGGGACCTTCAGATGGACTTGGCCGAAAGCGGTTTCCAGCTTCCTAGGGTAGTGGCCGTTCTTTTGCCCGCCGTGCTCCCTTAAGAAGGCTGCCCGGTCGGCCCCAAGCTAGCCCTATCGGGCTGACCCAGTAGGATCTGCAAAACCTCGCTTACTGTTTCCCGCACCGCTTCCCTCAGCAAGATCCGCAGGGTATCCTGATCCAAGGGGCACCTCCTCCGTCTAAGGTGTGCCCCCCTATTAAACACAGA
>NZ_ATNI01000001.1:0-5554 GCF_000511705.1 Thermus sp. NMX2.A1 | reverse complement strand
GCTCTACCAGATAACGCGCAGGGTCGGGCTTTACCATTACCGAGAGCCCCTCCTTCGCGTCAAAGCGGGCGAGCATCTGGAGGCGGGCTACCGCCGCTGGCACGGGGAGCGCCGGGAACTTGAGGAGCACGCCAAGAAGCGGTTGGACCAGGTGCGGCGCTACGCTGAACACGGTCGCTGCCGGGCCCAGGTCCTCCTCAAGCACCTGGGGGAGTCCGCGGACAGGTGCGGGGTCTGCGACATCTGCGCCGGGGATAGGGGTCCCTGGGAAGCCCTGGAGGGGCTGGACGAGGAGGAACTCGAGCGGGTCTACCGCCCTCTGGACACCCTCCTCGTCTTCTTTGCCTTGGCCGAGGACAACGCCTGGTCCAAGGAGCCCCGCTCTATGTATCTGGGCAGAAAGAGCACCCTGATGGCCCTTCGCGGCAAGGACCGGGGCGGGAATGGCGTCTTAAGCGGTAAGTACACGAACCACCGCCTCTTCGGCCACCTTTCCTTCATCAAGCCCAAGGAGTTGGAAGAGCGGGGCCGCGCCCGCTATGAGCGCCGGCTGAGGCAGGAGGGAGGGGATGGCGGAGCTTGAGGAGGTCCTGCGGGAAGTGGCGCGGAAGGTCCTTGGCCTTCCGGAAGAACCCCTCCCCTCCAGGCCTTGGCGGCAGTTACCTCCTGATTTCAAGACCCTCTCCCCTCCTCCCTTGCCGAAGGGCCCGCCTGGGAAGGGGGTGGGTGCGCCCCCTCGGCCCTCGGAAGAAGGGGGCCTGGGGCCGGCCTCTGCTGAACAAGAGCCCCTACGCAAGCTGCGGGAGTGTGAGAGGAAGTTTCAGAGAAAGGCCAAGGAGGTGGAAAAGCTCGAGGTCAAGCTCCAACGAGCCCAGAAGGCGGTCCAGGAAGCAGAGAGGGATCGGGGCAGGGCCTTGGAGGAGGCCGCGCACTGGCGCAAGGAAGCCTCACGGTTTGCGGCCGAGAGGGACCGCCTGGGTGCCGAGATGGCCAGGGTCCAGGAAGCCTACGCCAAGCTTCGGGCGGACTGGGCGGAGCTGGAAAAGGAAGTTGAGGTTTACAAGAGGAGCATAGATGCCCTCGAGGCCCGGCTGCGGGAGCTCGAGGGGGTGGCGGAGCAAAAGGCCCACCTCGAGGCCGAACTCGCCCGGCTCAGGAACTTCAAGGAGGCCCTCCCCGAGCCCTTCCCCCAGGAGGCCCTCCTGCGGGTCTTGGTGCTGGACTACCCTGGCCTGGGCAATAGGCCAGAGGAGCGGGTCCTTGCCCTCATCGAGGGGTACCGGGCCCTCCTCAAAGGGGAGGACCACCCCGCCCTGCGCCACAGCAACCGCGAGCTCCTCGCAGGGGAGTCGGAGGGGATGGTACTCCTGGGGCTAGAGCGGTTGCTGTTGGACCTGGCAAGCCTTCCCCTCAGTCGCTGGCTAAGAACCCATACCTTCCGCCTGGAGGCCTGGCTCCAGGCAGGAGAGCAACCCTCCTCGCCCCGCCTAAGGGAGGAGTGATGGACTGCAAGGAGGCCCTGGCGTGGTACGAGCGGCAGTGGGAGAAGGATCGGCGGCGCTGGGAGGAGGAAAAAAGGGCCCTGGTGGAGCGGCTGGAAGAGCAGGCCGCGGAGATTCTGCGGCTCAAAAGCGAGCTTGGGGAGCGGGAGGCCCAGCTCAGCCGGGAGTTCCAAGGCCGGCTCGAGGCCTGTGAACGCCGCCTCGAGGAGGAACGGGCGGCCCGCGAGGGTTGCGAGCGGGCCCTGGAGAGGCTTGCCCGCCCTGTCTTGGGCGAGGGCTTTTTCCGCTACCTGGCCCAGGCCCTCGAGCTTTGGGACCAGGCCCTGCTCGAGGAAGCCCGCAAGCTGGATGGGAACGGGGTGGAAGCCTGGCTCAGGGCGATCTGGGCCGAGCGGGCGGAGGCCCTTTCCGGGGCGCTGGCCGGCCAGGCGCCCGACTGGCGGCGGGTGCGCACCGGTTTGGTGCTGGAGTGGGCCCTCCTCGCCTGGCTAGAAGGGATCCGGGATGGCTGACCCTTGGACCCACGCCGTGAACCTGGATAGGGCCGTTTTGGCAGAAGGGGTGGCGCAGGCCCGCGTGGCCCAGGAGGACTACGAGGGGGTCAAGCCCCTCGTGCGCGAGGTCTGGCAGGGCAGGCGGTGGGCCAATCTCTTAGGGACCGTCCGCTCGCGGGGGGAGGAGCTGGTCCCTGCCCGCGTCCTCTTAGGCTATCTGCGGGGCTACTTTCTCTACCGGGAGGTGCCGGAAAACGACCAGGCCTTCTGGCCCCATTTCCTAAAGGACCTGGGAGTGGAACGCCTTCTCCCCACCCCAGCCGAGTACGACCGCCTTTGGGAGGTCCTAGGCTGGCACGAGGAGACACGGGCCCACCTGAGGTTCGCGGAAGGGAGGCGGGACTTCATAGGTACCCTGGAGGCCATCTTTCACTTCAAGGCCCTGCGCCTTAACGCCCTTAAGGATTCCTTTCTGAGCTTCTATCAAACCGGAATGTTGCCCGAGAGAGCCCGGCCCTATGAGCGGGTGTTCCGCAAACTTCGGGAGGCCATGGAACTCCTCCTCGAAGAGGAGGCGGTCCCGGACCTACGCGACGAGGAGGCAGTTCTGGGCTTTCTCCAAGAGGCGGGCCTCTACCTGGGAGAGCCCAACCCCGTGCGCCTCCTCTTCAACCGCTCAGACCAGGCCCTAGGCGACCTCTACCGGAAGCTACGGGGGGATAGGCCGGCCACCCAAAGAATCCGCTTCAGGCACAAGCAGGTCAAGGTTGAGCTCCTAAAGTCCTCGGTCCGCATCGAGGAGATCCAGCCCACCCTAAGCCGGGAGCCCTTGCTGGAAGGGTGGACGGTCTACGGAAAGGTGGTGCTGGAGGATGGGCGCTTCCGGCGCTTTTCCTGGGTGCCCCGCTACACCGCGGAGGGGGATCCCATCCCTGAGGAGCTCGAGGTCACCTTTGAGGAGGGCGAGGCCGTGCGCTTCCGCCTCCACCACCAGGCCTTTGCCCTGCGCTTCTCCAGGCCCCTCTGGAGGCCCGGCGAGCCCTTGGAGCCTCGCCCCATCGGCTTTAACATCGCCCAATATCCCTTGCGCTTCCTCCTCGCCTCCGGGGGGGAGGCGAGGGAAAGGCCAGAAGAGCTGTTAGGGGAGGGGCTATCCCTTACCGACGAGCTCATCGTAGAGGTAAGGACGGAGGGCCAAAGGGACGAGTGGCGCCGGATTGCGGCCTTGCCCGTGGAGGTGAGGCCTCATCTTGAGGCCTGGGTGGAACCCGAGGGGGTTTTCGCCCGCACCTACCCCCCAGGCCTTCCCGTAGGGGTGCAGGTGCTGGCAGGAGAGCGCCCGGTCTGGGAAGGGGTTGTGCAAACGGAAACCCAAGGGACCCTGGTAGCCAGGGCCACCTGGGTCCCCTTGAGGGTCAGGGTGTACCTGGGGGGCGAAGCCCTTTTCCTTACCCTAGCCCCTAAGGGATGGCCCCAAGGGTGGTGGCGGCTCGGCCTGGGTCTAGGGAGTAGCCGGGTGGGATAGGGGCCTTACTCCGTCGCCTCCTTTCCAGGGGGCCCTGGTCGCTCCCACGGGCTTCGCGCTCATATGAACCCTTGCTTAGAGAGAGGCTACCCCCTCCTGGTTTTCTGCCAGCCCACCCACTTGATGAACTCCGGGATTAGAAAGATAGGCAGGGCCCAAAGGAGCATCAGGCCCCACTCCTTCCACCCTAGGGGAACCGTGTGCAGGGCCTCTTGGAGGAAAGGAACGTAGACCGCGCAGGCCTGTAAACCGAGGGAAAGGACCCAAGCCCCAAGGAGCCAAGGATTTGTAAAAAAGCCAAGGGCAGCCAGGGGCATGCGCAGGGAGCGGAAATTCAATACGTTGAACTTTTCCAGGATCACTATTCCGGTAAAGGCCAAGGTCTGGGCCAGGGCTTGGGGTGCGCCCCTTTGGAGGGTGTGGTAAAAAAGCCACAAGGCACTTGCGCCGATATACCCTCCGAGCAGCAAAACGGCCAGTACCCCCCTTCGGTCCAAGAGGGGCTCTGAGGGCTTTCTGGGTCGCCGCTTCATCACGTCCTTTTCCGCGGGCTCCATGCCCAAAGCCACCGCGGTCAGGCTGTCGGTGATCAGGTTGATCCACAGAATCTGCACGGGTAAAAACACCAAGGGGCCACCCAGGAGAAGGTTCAGTAGGATGGCGATGACCTCCCCTATGTTGGAGGTAAGGAGATAGCGTATGAATTTCTGAATGTTGTCGTACTGACGGCGCCCTTCCTCCACGCCGCGGATTAGGGAAGCGAAGTTGTCGTCCAATAGAACGACATCGGACGCGCTCTTGGCCACGTCTGTCCCGCGCAGCCCCATGGCGATCCCGACATCCGCCTTCCTCAAGGCCGGGGCGTCGTTCACCCCGTCGCCTGTCATGGCCACTACCTCCCCTCGGCGCTTGAGGAGGTGGACGATCCGCAGCTTGTGCTCAGGGGTAGTGCGGGCGAAGACCACCCCGCCCTCGAGCAGGCCCAAAAGCTCTTCGTCCTCGAGCTCTTCTATCTCAGGCCCTGTCACCGCGCGTTCCGCCCTCAGGCCGATTTGGCGGGCAAGGGCTAAGGCGGTGGGGGCTGCCTCCCCGGTGATCATCAAGACGCGGATTCCTGCCTCTTGGGCGGTCCGTATGGCTGCGGGCACCTCTGGGCGGGGAGGGTCTAGAAGGCCCACCAGGCCGAGGAAGACGAGGTCGCGTTCCACCGTCTCCTCCCTCAGGGGGATCTCCCCAGTCAGCTGCCTCTTCGCCAGGGCCAAGGTGCGCAGGCCGGTCTTTGCCATCCGAGCGTAGGCGGCTTCTATGGCCCTTCGGTCCTCTGGGGTGAGGGGCCATTCCTTTCCGTTTTTGAGGATCCTTGTGCAGCGATCCAGGATCACTTCCGGGGCTCCCTTCACGTGGGCCACCAAGCCCTCGGCCTTCTCCCAAACCACGGTCATGCGCTTGCGGAGGGCGTTGAAGGAGAACTCGCTGAGGATCCCTTTCCTCTCCGGGAGGGAAAGCCCGGCTTTTAGGGCCGCTACCAGGAGGGCGACCTCGGTAGGGTCTCCCCGGGGATGCCAACCGGTTTCGTCCCGATAGAGGCTTGAGTGGTTGCACCAAAGCCCCGTTTCCAAGAGGGCAAGGAGGTCCGGGTGCTCTTGGGGGTCTAGCCTTTGGGCCCCTAAGAGGAAATGGCCGGAGGGTTCGTAACCCACGCCCGTCACCTCCACCTCCCCTGAGGCCAGCCAGATGCGCCGCACGGTCATCTCGTTTTTGGTTAGGGTGCCGGTTTTATCCGTGCAGATCGTGGTTACCCCGCCCAAGGCCTCGGCGGCCTGGAGTTTCCGCAGCAAGACCCGGCGCCGAACCATGGCCCGAACCCCGAGGGCCAAGGTGAGGGTCACCACCGCGGGCAGCCCCTCGGGCACCACGGCCACCGCCAAGGCCACGCCCGTGAGGAAAAGGTCCTTCAGGGGTTTGCCTACCAAGAGCCCCGCAAGCAGCACCAGGATGCCGGTGATCAGGGATAACACCCCAAGCTGCTTCGC